>PAUP01000036.1 GCA_002712765.1 Cytophagaceae bacterium
CTGCTTTGAATTTGGTATTTCTTTTTCATACTAACACTTTGATTAACAACCAATACATCAGGTTTTCTTTGATCTACCAGCCTACCATAATATACTTAATAGGCGCATCGTCAGGAATCATGGTCTGTTCGATCTTTTTGGTGGTAGTCACCAATAAATCACCAGGCAAGTGTTTTTTGTCTATGGTAAAATAGGCATTACTTTCATTAACAAAAATTACCGCCGCTCCTATAATATTATCGATGCGTTTAATGGTGTAATTGTCGCTTATGTCTTTAAAAGTACTATTGAGCGATACGCCTTCGGCAGTGGTGTAACGATCATCCATAATCTGGATATTATCTACAAGACTGCTATCCGTGGCATTTTTTGGCATAATGCGCAACAATAATGACGATTTGGTCTTATCATACACCTTTACAATACTCCCTGTATTTACAAACTCAGATCGACCCTCGGTGTTGACCACACTGTCACCAGCAAAAACCTTTTCCAACATTCTAATGGGTGTCGATTTTTTGAGCGGTCCTACCTGCTCGCTTGTAATGAGAAAAGGATCATCTTGAGTACAAGACAGTAAGCTAGAGACAGACAGCAGTAGTAAAAGATATTTTTTTATCATGATATGAAGATGGTACTAATTAGTTGAAATTTTATTTTAATAATTTGCCAAGTATACCAAAAACGCCACGAATAACGGTGGCACTTGTTAATACTTTAACGATTGCTTTGGAGGTCGCACTTTGGGTAGATCGGCCTGACGATTTTCGCGAACGAGAACTCGTTCGTTCTGCTTTGGCGCGCTCTTCTTTGGCTTTCTCTTTGGCCTCTTCTTGGTTGGCCTTTTCTATTTTTTCATTGAGCAGTTCGTAGGCGCTATCGCGATCTATAGCTTCGTTATATTTTTTGACCATTTTTGACTGGGCATTGATCGTATCAAGCTCATCTTGGGTCAAGATGTCCATGCGAGACATGGGAGCTCTAAGCATAGTCGCAGCCAGTGGGGTTGGCCTCCCTTTTTCATCTAAGGCCGATACTAGCGCCTCTCCAATACCCAAAGACGTGAGCACTGTCTTGGTATCGTAATAGGGTGAATCTGGATAATTTTCGGCGGTGAGTTTTATGGCCTTGCGGTCTTTGGCGGTAAATGCGCGCAAAGCATGCTGAATTTTAAGACCAAGTTGCGACAATACACCTTCAGGAATATCTGTTGGGTTCTGAGTAACAAAATACAAACCAACCCCCTTAGAACGTATGAGTTTTACAATGCTTTCAATCTGGCTGTGTAGCGCCTTTGAAGCTTCTTTAAAAATGAGATGCGCCTCGTCAATAAAAATCACTAATTCGGGTTGGTCGCTATCACCCTGTTCTGGGAAAGTGGTGTATATCTCAGAAAGCAGACTCAACATAAAGGTAGAAAACAAAGCAGGGCGATCCTGAATATCTGTTAATCTTATGATATTGATAATTCCTCGTCCTTCGTTTGTGATGCGCAAGAGATCATCTGTATCAAAGGATTTTTCACCAAAAAAGATATCGGCTCCTTGCTGTTCTAATTCTACAATTTTACGTAAGATCGATCCAGATGAAGCCGAAGAAATACGCCCGTACTCTTTTTCAATTTCATCTCTGCCTTCATTGGTGGCATATTGTAAAATCTTCTTGAAATCCTTAAGATCGAGTAGGGGTAATTTGTTGTCGTCACTGTATTTAAATAAAATTGAGATGATTCCCGATTGGGCTACTGTAGCATCGAGTATTCTCGAAAACAAAACAGGGCCAAACTCACTAACGGTAGCACGCAGGCGTACACCTTCTTGCTCGGATAGGGTCAATATCTCTACAGGAAAGTCTTTGGGTGTAAATGGCAAGCCTATTTTTTGGTGTCGCTCATCAATTTTGGGATGCCCAGGACTTGCCTTGGCAATTCCAGAGAGATCTCCTTTCATATCCATTAATAAAACAGGAATCCCTTTATCAGATAAATTCTCGGCCAGCACTTGTAGTGTTTTTGTTTTTCCTGTACCCGTGGCTCCTGCAATTAGCCCATGGCGGTTTAAGGTCTTTAAAGGAACTTTGACATGCGCATTGGTCATTGTTTCTCCGTCAAGCATGGCAGCACCTACGGTCATATAGTCGCCTTTGAAGGTATTTCCCTTTTGTATAAAATCAAAAAACTCTTGTTTCTTATCCATAAAATGATTGGTTGTCTTTGATAGCGGGCGCACTAGCAGTTAAAGTTGGTCTTACAAAAATCGGTATACCAGGATTGTTGTTGCACCGCGCTTTCGCGAAAGCATAAAAATACGGATTTCACCAAAAAAAGCCAGAATTATCTACTACATTTATAGGTAAATGAAACGAATATGAAATCTTATCATTACACTTTTATATCTCTATTACTACTTGCTATGGCCTGTCAAGATAGCCCCAAAGATGATGTGCGAGACCTAGCTCCAACGCAAGAGCAAACACAGGTTATTTTTCACAAGAGCCATGAACCTTTAAAAGCATCGGCTCCTTTTTCTGATATCGTTGAAGTGGGTGGCACCTATTATCTATCAGGACAAATAGGAATGGATCACAGTACCCGCACCTTAGTCGAAGGAGGAATTGAGGCCGAAACACGTCAAACGCTAGAAAACATCAAAGCAGTCTTGGCGCAGCATGAGCTTCAAATGAGGGATGTGGTGAAAGCTTTGGTCGTTTTAGACGATATTGACAATTTTGCTGCCTTCAATGAAATCTACCAAGTTTATTTTCCGCATAAACCAGCGCGTACTACTTTTGCAGCGGCGCATCTGGCAAGAGGCGCAAAAATTGAAATTGAGGTAGTAGCTGTGCGCCGTTAGCGCTGTGCTCTAACATCTGTAAAATAAAGTTTTAAATCATTATCTGGGCCATAGTGCACCAAAGGGATTTTTAGGCCTTGGGTTTCGGTATATGCCTCAAAGGTGGTCATCATAGAGGGTTCTTCTTGATTGCCTTTACGATACACCCATTCTTTGATCATAAAATCATCATCATAATAAAAGTCATAGGCATCGCCTGGGGTATAACCGCCTTGATCACCATATACAATAGTTAACATTTTTGTTTTCTGCTTTGAGATAGGAGCAGTTGCGGTATCTTGAGTGGTGATCGTGGTTCCTTCATCCCAAACGAGCTGATAAGGCGCCAATAGCCAGAACTTGTCGTTGATAAAAGCCTGATCGGCCTGAACCACCGTCGAATCTAATTGCTTTCTATTATAGGTAATGGTATCATTGGGTTTGTGCAATGTCACTTGATCGAGCTTGGGTTTCCAAGACCACGAACGCTTAGCTACAGTTCTCCCTGCGCGATCTACGTTAAAGGTGAAGTCGAGTTGGGTGATGTCTTTCCAGTTTTCTAGCCCGTGTTTGTATGCAATAGTTTCGGCTATGGTTAACTCACGATCCTTTGAGCTAGTAGCTATCTCAGGAGTTGGTTCTGATGTTTCTGAGCTCGTCTTTGGTTGTTGCTCACAACTAAAACATAAAAGAATAATGGGAAGTAAGCGTAGCAAAAATTTCATAGGTTCTATATTTTAAAACAAAAATACAGAAATCTAAGCTAGCTCTTATTAGTTCAAACTATTTTAGGTTGCAGGGCGTGGTCAATGTTCAATACCAAAGATTACTTTTGAACGGTGTCTGCATCACAGTAGTAATCGTGAAGCTGGTGGTGAGCACAGTGACATGATGTGATAACTGATGTCATTGCTTTTTTTGTGGTGGTTCTAAAAATTCGGATAAGATCGAATAATGATGAATGTTGTGAAGTCATTTGTTTTTGTTTTGGCGTCTTGGTCATGTATAGGAACCAATCCTTACATCTTTATCAAAAACAGATGATTATACAATGAATATCTCAAGTTGATATTCTTTTGTATGTGCACTAAGGCAGAGGGTGTGCCACAATTAAAAAAAAATAGAGATGGGTGACGTCCAAAGTTGCCCTAGTGACCGTATATACCATATCATAAATCAAAAAAAGGTTTAAGTAATTAAGTAAACGTCCCCCTATTTAGTTAAGTTTAGGTTGGAAACCTCGAAGCGTTAGTTTCGGGGTTTTCTTTTTTTTGAGTTTGGAGTCGTTCCTATTAGCTCACTTCTTTTAAAAATTAATTGGGCAAGGTGTTGGGCATCGGCTTCGAAGTGGTCGTGATTACTAGCTAACATGAGCCATGATTTTATACCGTAGCTTTCTATGGACTTTATACTCTTAAATTGATGTTTTAATTTTTGATGATGTTGCTTCTTAGTGGCTATCCAGATGCCATTATCAATCGTGTTTTCTTCTTTTTCGCGTAAAGCGAAAAGCAATTGTGCTTCTAAATAGTAGGCATCTACACCAAACATCTTTTTATGTTTGAGGGGTAGTGGGTACAACATATCGAGAAAAAAAGGAAAAAGTATCATCAAAATCGTCCAATGATACCCGCTCTACCTAATCCCAATTGTAGGTTCCAGCTAATTCCTGGTTTTTGCCTACCATCGGGATAGATATTCTTTTTGTTGAGGTAATTATCTATAGCATCTACGGTGGCTACACTAATGGCTAGACTTAGGACGACATCGGTAAGCCAATGTGCCCCATCCCATATACGTGAAACAGGAGAGATTAGTCCTATGGTATAAATACCAGCTTTGACCCAGGCGTTATCAAATTGTTTGGCAATAGCGTAGGCAGCGGTAAAAGATAGTATCGTATGCCCTGAAGGAAAAGAACGCCAGCCAGGCTGGCCGCTAAAAGGTTTAAAGTCAAACTTGCCTTGGTTGTTTTGAGGCCTTGACCTCCCTACAGTAGCCTTGAGCACGGTTTGAAGAAACCCAGCCGCCGTAGCCGATGATATCATTAAAACACCAGTCTCTCTTACTTTGTGATTTCTTGTAAACAAACCAAACAAATATACAGACCCGGTTAAGCCATAGGCTACTTGTGGACTCCCAAAACGATCTCCAAATTGCCGCATCGCATCAGGTAGGCCGTCCCGTTGTCTTCTAAAAAAGGCACTGGTTTCGTCGTCAATAAAATAGAGGGCAGCGGTGCCACCTACCACAAAGCCTGCAGTGACCCAATCGTCTTTATCCCAAGACGCAGGACGGCTATAGGCGTGTAAAACACCTTTAACAGCAGCTTTGGTGTCGTATTTGGCGAGTTGCCACGTACTTAAGGTGTCTTGTACTTCAAATGCAAGCGGTGTCTGTGCAGATAAGGTATTGGCCCACAAACCAATACAGCTACATAAAATAAACGTGTAAAAATAATGCCTCAAGGTAATTCTCTTTTTTGGGAATTTACAAAAACAATAGCAGTAATAGGGGTACCCAAAAAATCAAAAATGTGTGCTATCTAATTATTTTGATAGTGAGAGCTTGTGGCGTGTTTTTGCAATTGACCAAACTCCTTAATGGCAGTACGTAATGCTAAAAATTGGGCATCGTGGGTACTGTTATAGCGTCCCAACATTTTAAGATGGTGTCTGACTTTTTTTGTGGTTTGACGTATATAGCTACTTAGTGATTTTTGTAATATGCTGTCTTTTTGAACGGCTGCCTGAGCAATAGTTCTTGGTAAGTCTACAGAAGAAAAAACCAAGGCATCCAGATGATGGGCAGAGATTAGGTCAGACTTGGAGTAGACGTTTCTGTTAATCGATTGCTTGTCTAAACTGCGCAGTCCCAATGACAACTGGCATATTTCTAATGCCTTTTTATACAATGGTAATTGCGTTACTGAGATTTCTGGTGCTATGGACCGTTTCATTCTTGTAGGATTAGTAATACAAAAATATTGAGGAAATCGCCGATAATTGCTTTGATTTTAAAGTAAAAATGTTAATTTGGTTTAATATATATACCTAATGTGGGAATAAAAATTAAAAAGTATGGATGCCTTTAACCGTGACATTTTGGAGTGTTTACAAGTCAATGCAAGAATGAGTAATGCCGCTATAGGACGTAAAATTGGCATGTCTTCTCCAGCCGTTGCAGAACGCATCCGAAAGATGGAAGATCTAGGAATAATAAAAGGGTATATGGCTCAAATAGACCCACTCACATTGGGGTATCAGATGAAGGCTATCATCACCCTAAGAGCCTTTATGGGAAAACTAAAGCCGTTTCTAGAAGCTGTCAAAAATTGGGATGAGGTTGTTAATTGTTACAGAGTAACGGGTAATGAAAATATTGTCATGGTAGTCACTCTGCGCAATCAACAACACTTAGAGCAATTTATAGATCAGATCATAGGCTATGGCGAGTCAAAAACACAAATCGTATTGTCAAAAGTGGTAGACGCCAACCCAATTCTTTAATTAATTTTTTATTCCTGGCTGTAAAAGGGTAAAGTTTTCTTTAGCCTTGGCAGTGTCAACCATCTCTTTGACATCTTTAAGCAATTGCTTGGCGTCGTAAATAATACCGTCTTTGATGGTATAGGAAACACCTCCTACACGTACTACTTCATTGTCTTCGGTTAATTTTATAGCGCCAGTACCATAGAGCACTTTGAGATTTTGTAATGGGTTTTCTGAGACAATCACAAAATCGGCCAATTTGCCAACTTGTACCGAGCCTATTTTGTCATCCATTCTCAAGGCCTCGGCCCCATTAAGGGTAGCTGCTCGTATCACTTCTAAAGGATGAAAACCGACTTCTCTTAATAATTCCATTTCTCGGATATAGGCAAAACCATAAAGTTGGAAAATAAAGCCCGAATCAGAACCTGTGGTAACACGACCACCACGGTTTTTGTATTCGTTGACAAAGGTCATCCAAAGACGATAATTTTCTTTCCAATGTACCTCTTCTTCGGTGCCCCAAAAATGCCAATAAGACCCATGTGATATTTTGCTGGGTTGGTAAAAACGCCACAGCGAGGGTAGGGTGTAGGTTTCATGCCATTCGGCACGACGAGCTCGCATCAAATCCCGACTGGCTTCATAGATATTAAAAGTAGGGTCTAGCGTAAAGTCTAGCGCTAGCAATTCGTCCATTACGGCATTCCAATGGTCCGAATAAGGCTGGGCAGCTTGTTTCCATAAACGTCCTGCTTCACCAAAGCGATGCTGCTCATTGTTGTAATTGTAATCTAAGGGATAGTCTTGTACTGTTTTGTCAGAAAATAAGGCTTCTGGAAGCCCATACCAGTGCTCCATCGAGGTAAGACCAGCTCGAGCACTGTGTAATACATTCCATCGGGCAACACTCATTTGGGCATGATGCATAGACGAGGTAAGACCTAGTTTTTTATTCTCTTCTAATGCGGCCTGCATAATGTGAGGTTCGGCCCCAAAAAACTTGATGCCATCTGCACCTTTGGCGGCGTTATTTCTCACCCATGCTCTGGCTTGTTCGGCAGTGGTAATGGGAGATTTAGCTCCTTGGCCAAAACCCGTATGCGCTATAATTCTAGGCGCTATAATGTCATTTTTTGCCGATCGTTTTTTTAAATCTAAAGTCCAGTCAATGCCTCTTCCGGAGGGCTCGCGCACGGTGGTAATCCCGTGAGCCATCCATAATTTAAACACATAGTCCCAATCTGCACCTTGTGAAACACCTCCAATATGCCCGTGCATATCAATAAAGCCAGGTAATAAATACATCCCACTCACATCCAGCTCTTTTCCACCAGGTTGTAATTGGGGTCTTTTTGAGTTGTCTATAGCTACACCGGGGTAACCTACCACTTGAATATCTTTAATAATGTTATTCTCTACCACAATATCAACGGGTCCAATGGGAGGAGCACCGTCACCATTAATAAGAGTGACTCCTCTAATGATGAGCTGATCAAATGGCCCTTGCTCTGTTTGTGCTTGCAGATTGTGTGTTGCAAAGGCTAAGGGCATTACCAGAAGTATATTGACAATTATTGTTATCAGACGAGGGTTTGATTTCATAGATGGTGACTTTGATGGTTATTTGAAATTGTAACGTTTTTAGCGCCTGGTTTAATCGATTAGGCTTCCAAAAAATAGTGCATTTAAAAAGAGTTTGTTGGTACCGTACCAACTTCCTCTAAAGTTAGGGTTGTCGGCAAAGAGTATCACGCGACCGCGACCTTGACGGCTCACTACAATAGAAGCGCTCTTTTTCATAAATTCTTCCAAGTTTTTTTCAGAAATAAAGCCATCAATATGAGGATCATCGGTGTATTGGGCTACGGTATTGTATTCATTTTCACTAGGTTGTAACCACACATTATTATTCTTATAGACAGGTAATTGCGCATCGGTATACCCAAATCCGATGGGATGAGTGAGATCGAGATCTACTTCAAAGATAGCGCCCCCTAGACGTTCTTTACCACGGTTGGGGCGAGCATCTACATAGGGTTGACGCTCTTTGAGCAGCGTCGAATCTTCTTTATTTTTGGTGAGTTTTTCTTTGGCAATTTTGGCAGTTACCGCCCAAGAAGAAGCTCTGGCAATAGTGATCAAGGTATTGCCCTGTTGCACCCAGTTTTTAATTTTTTTGATGTCATTTTTGCCAAGACTGTTGTAATTACCAGAAACCATGACCATGGTATTATAATCTTGTAGGGGCACACGCGAAAAATTAGCCATCAAGACTTTGGTAATAGGCATATGCATTCGAGTATCTAATAAATGCCATACCTCTCCAGCCTCATAGGAGCTGGTTCCGTTACCTATAAGCATTAAGGCTTTTGGGGTGTCAATTTTTTGAAAATTACGACTACCAAGATCGATACCTTCAAGACTAAATCCTGTATCTGCCGCATAAATTGGCACTTCAAAGGTAGTTTGGGCTGTGCGTATCAACTCGTGTACTTTGGCTGGATCGAGCTCTTGTCTAGAGACTGGTATCATCAAGGTGCCGTAGTTAAAAGCGACTGGCCCTGCATTGGTCTTGGCCGTAAATGGCTTAAATGCCGTAGCCACAGTGATGTCATTTTCTTGAAGATAATGTAATACAGCCGGGGCATTGTAATCATTGTAATCAATCAAATAGGCATAAGAGGTAAAGGGCACCGCTTTTATGTCAATCAAAGATTGGGTCGAGGTAATTTCCTGCCCCAAGCTAGGTGTTTTTGAAAGCGGTTGGGCTTTCATATTGTAAAAATTAGCCACAGACCAGGCGCTGGCGTCGTAGTATACGCTATCTCGGTAGGTCTCATAGGTTTCGAACATCGATTGTACCATGCGTTTTTGTGCCTGTAGCGTAGGTACGACATAGTGTCCATCATTGGTAGCGTAGGTCTTGATGCGGTGCTTTAGTAATTTGTCAATAAAGGCTTTGGTGCGATTCGGATCTTTTGGATCTCCAAACTTGTAAGCTGCAGCCTGATCTGTGCTCGCTTTCGCGAAAGCGGAAACAAAGAAATCCTGCTGGTACTTGCGAAGCTGGGCTTTATTCTCGACCGAGGCTTTGACCGTGGCCATCCCAGAGGTATATTGATTACGTATGGTAAATGGAAAGGAGATCGTACCATAATCTGTGTCTTGAAGGTGCCCGCGACTACTGGCTTGCTCAAATAATAGCGCCAAAGCCCCTTGTAAGTCTGGATAGGAAGAACCATAACCGGGATAAGTGCCATCAAAGGCTTCTTTTGTAAAATAAAAGGAGCCAATCTCATCGAGTGCATCGGCAAAGTAGGGAGCAAATAAGTTATTGAGATCTTCATAATTCTCTTTGGGCATAATCGGATCTTTGCTACCTATTGGAAGCATTGGCTCAAAAAAGTGAGTACTATTAGTGCCCATTTCGTGAAAATCGGTCACGACATTAGGGTACCAATTGTGATACCAGTCCAACTTGCCACGGCTTTCTGGATTAATCGCCAAGAGCCAATCTCTGTTTAGGTCAAACCAATAGTGATTGGTACGACCACGAGGCCACATTTCGGTATGTTCGGCGTCATAATTATCAGAAACTAGTGGTGACCCTTTAAAACTATTGGCCCATTGAGTGTGACGGTCACGCCCATCCGGATTGATTGTTGGATCCAAAAAAACAATACTTTGATCACGGTATTTCTGAATTTCAGGATGCTCGGAGGCTACTAAGGTGTAGGCCGTTAATAAGGCGGCCTCTGAACTTGAGGGCTCATTGCCGTGTACATTATATCCCAACTGAATAAAAACAGGAACCTCGTCATAATTAGAAACCGATTGCTTTGCATCGACAAAGGCTAGGTGTTGCTGTTTAATATCTTGTAAATTGTTTAAATTATTTGGCGCACTTATGGTAAGAATCACTAAGGGACGTTGTTCGTGTGTTTTACCATAGGTGGTTATAGAGGCGCGATCTGATAGTCGTGCGAGTTCTTTGAGGTAGCTTACGATCTGATCGTGTCTGGTATGCTGTTCTCCTATGGGATACCCCAAGAAAGCTTCTGGAGAAGGAATGTCAGATTTGAAAGGCTGATATTTTTTAAAAAAATAATCTTGGGCTTTGAGTTCTCCTTGAAAAGCTGTCATCAAAAGACAACTCATAAAGAGCAGTACGGCGGTTATTCTTCGCATTGGTTTTGGTTTTGTTGCTTAAAAATAAAGAAAATACCTTGTAAGAGTTGTTAAACTATCGCATAGTTTTTTCCTACCTTTAATTTTGTGCACGATATTTGATGTGCTGTGATCGTTCATTTAAATTTGCACTATGCGAAACTTTTTCTTCCTGTTATTTATTGTCACTGCAGTATCGGCTCAACAAGGCATACGGCCAGGCATGGTCACTCCAGCAGTACAATTGGCTCCAGATAGTGACCTCACCTATGCGATTTATCTTCCCAGTGATTACGATGCTTCGGCCAGTTATCCAGCCATTTTTATGTTTGAGCAAGATGGTGAAGGCGCCAAGGCGGTTCAGCAGTTTTCAATAGCAGCAGCTTTGACAAAAAGTATAGTTGTTTCGCCTAATAGTCCTGTGAGTGATTCTTTGGCCATAGGCTTACGCCAAAGTGCACAATTTATCAATACGATCTATAAGACCTATGCTGTAGACAAGACTAAGATAGTACTTGCAGGTAATGGAAAAGGCGCTATGGTTGCGACCAGCAGTGCTCAGCTCAACGATGCTATACTTGGGGTGATTGCTATTAACGATGCATTTATTGATCTGGAATTGTTGACCAAAAAAAACAACACAATTTACGCCTTAATTAATGGTGATGAGGGCCCTAACTATTATAAGATGAACGCGCTTAGAAATGTATTGAAAGTAAAAGATGCATTGGCCGGATATGTATTGTATGAAGGTTATCAACCCTTACCAGCCTCTGGCTACCTCTCTGCAGCTTTAACCACTATTTATTTAGAAAAAGAGCTAGACCTCACAGCTGCTGCGCAGTACTTGGAAAGCGATTTGGCCTTTGGGCAGCTGTTGTACAAACAACGCAAACCATTGGCTGCTTTTAGCTTTGTGTCTGGGCTTAAAGCCAAATACAAGAAAAAAGTTGATGAGCTAGATGGTCAGAAGGAGTTATTAAGGACCATTAGAGGTAGTAAGAATTTTAAAGTCCAACGCAGCCAACGCAATAATATACGTGAGGCCGAACAATTTTTGGCAGAAGATTTTTCCTATTATATGGAAGAAGATGTCAACAACGCCTATTTTGATAATTTGGGTTGGTGGAATTTTCAAATGAATGAACTCGACGCAAAGATCGATAGCACGGCAAAGCATATACAGGAACGCAAGGCCGCTGTGCGTTTAAAAAAGTACGTTCAGGCCATTGCCGAAGATAAATACATCCAGATCAAAAAAGCCAAACCCACCATTGCCCAACTGCTTTTTGTCAATGTATTACGCACCTTGGTCAACCCCAATAACGCTGATGCCTTTCTTCAGGCTATTTCATATAGCGCTATAGAAGGCGACGACAATGCGGCCTTGTTCTATTTGGAAGAATTACTAAAAATGGGTTACAAAGATTATGAAGCGCTCTATGAGATTGAAGGTACTACTGCGCTACGCTTAGATCAAGACTTTAACCTAATAATAAGAGCCTATCTGGGCAAATCAAAATATTATTGATTCAAAGACTGTGAGGTCTAGTCTACAATCAAATGTGGTACGTTCTCTACCTCCCAGTCTATCACTAATCCCTTGGCAAGCGATGCTGCTATGGTTTTGCCATAGAGCTTCTCTGCCAAATAAAGTGCTGCCTCAAAACTTTTGGCCCCACCAGCCGAGGTAATATACTTGCCATCATGTACAAATAATACCTCCTTACGTACATCTACTTTTGGAAATTCTTGCCGCATGCGGTCTATGTCTGCAGGAAAGGTGGTGGCTACTTTACCATCTAGCAATCCAGCAGCGGCAAGTACAAAGGCGCCATCACAATGAGAAGTCACATAGCTTGCCTGCTGCGCCACCTTTTTGACAAATGAGATCATTTGCTCGTCTTCCAAATCACTGTCTAGATGATGCTCGGCACTAGGTACCACTAAGATATCGATATTGGGTACAGTCGCGTCTGTATAATCAAAGTCTGGTAAAATATACATGCCTTCAAATGTCCTGATAGGATCAAGCGTATTGGCAACGGTAAATACGTTCATCGCTTTAATACTGTCTCTAAATATGGTGTGTTGAAATATATCATAGGGCGCGGTTAGTTCGGTATTGTAGGTACCATCCATAATAAGCAGGCCTACGTTATAACGAGCACTGTCCAGCTGTATACGAGGCCGTTTTATCTCTAGATCATCCTCCAAACTTTGCGAGGCTACTTGTGGTTGTGTAGTAGTTTTATTTTGGGTTGTAGCAGTATTAAACTCACAACCTAAAAGGATCAGACTAATAAAAAAATAAAGAAACTGTTTCATAGATTTTTGTTTGTGTTTAAAGATAGGGTAGTTTTTGTAGCCTCTCTATTGATAAGCTGTTGTGCCCGCAGCAGTAGCAACCAAGCAATAAGGGCTAGCCCTCCAAAGAGTAGCCAAGTGACTTTAAAACCATAGGCAGCCGTGACTTGCATACCTATATTGTGTCCAAAAATATGCGCCACCGAGAAAGCCATGGTGTATAGCCCCATAAAGGCTCCTTGTTTTCCAAATTTGGATCTATCTAACGCAAATTTATTACTAAAGGGAAAGGCAATCATTTCTCCTAGAGTCATAAAAACCATCGCTACTATAACAATAGCCGTCCAAGACTCCCAAATAAGCAAAAGAAAGCTAAGTGCTGTAAGCCACAATCCAAAAATGGTGAAGCCTATGGTTGTCCACTTTTTGCGTTGCAACCAAGCGATAAGGGGCATTTCAAAGACAACGATTAAAAATCCATTAAGACCAATAAGCAGGCCTATGCTCACCTCACTAAGTTGATGTACACTTCTGTAAAACACAGGAACCACAGAAAATATGGGGACAAAAATAGTAGCAAATAGTGCCAAGGCTATGATAAACAACACAAAAGCTTTGTCTCTCCAAGGAGATCTCGGTTTGTTGGGTACGACTTCCTTGTCTAATTCTTTGGCTTTTTTTGGATGAAGCATTCGCGTCATCAAAAAGGCGGCTGCCAAACAGCTAATACCATCTACATAAAACAACGACTTGTATCCTAAGGTGCCAATTAAAATACCTCCTAACATAGGCCCAGCTCCCATACCTAGATTAATCGCTAGTCTTATAAGGGTTAGAGAACGTGTTTTGTTTTCGGGTTTGGAATAGGCGCTAAGCGCAACAAAAAACCCAGGTCTACCCATATCTGCAATCGTGATCAGAACAAAGAAAGAGACACAGATCATCAAGAAGCTACTCACATGCATTACCCATAAAAAATTGAGACCCGTAAAAATCAGACTAAGTAAAATGACTTTGTAATATCCGATGCGATCACAAAGCACACCACCCAGCCAAGAACCAAAGAGTGATCCCAAACCATAAGCGGTCATTACCCAAGAAATTTTCTCATAGCTAAAGTCTAAATCTTCGTTTAAATAGATAGATAAAAAGGGGATTACCATAGCCCCCAATCTATTGACAAAAGTGATTAAGGCTAACCACCAAATTTCATTGGATAAACCGTCAAATGTCTTAATATAATTGCGCAATAGGGTAGTCATATCGTTATTTTTTATACCAGTTTGGGGTTGTGCCAAAACAAAAAAGCCCGACACAAACGCCAGACTTTCTTATTGTTTAACCTATATAAATTTAAGTCAATACATAACAAACTGACACACTTCGAGGTGAAGTGTTTGCTTTTTATTGGTACAGACTCGTTTCATTTCTTTATTGGTATATCTCAAAACTACTTAAAAATTCTTTTAGTTGTACAAAATTCTGCACTAAAGATCGTTCTGAGCTGCTCGATGTGATAGTGGGTGTTACTTTGTTAAACGCTAAGAATCAACAGGAACAAAGACGTATCAAAGAAAATTATTTCAAAAGTGTAGCGCGTAACCTCAGCCTAACTAAAAGCCTGAGAAATAGTTTATATTTGAGTTGACAATAAAAACTACCAAAAATGAGACAGAACCATTACTTACCCTTTTTAGTTGTAGCGATGTTAACGCATACCTTATGGAGTTTTGGACAAAATACACCCACCAGTGTCATTGAACAGAAGGTAGATAGTCTTTTACGCATAATGACGTTAGAAGAAAAAGTGGGCCAGATGAATCAATACAATGGCTTTTGGAACGTCACAGGGCCTGCCCCAGACGATGGCGCAGCCGCCAAGAAATACGATCACCTTAGAAAAGGTTATGTTGGGTCTATGCTTAATGTTGCTGGTGTCGAAAATGTTCGTGCAGTACAGAAAATAGCCGTAGAAGAAACCCGGTTGGGAATACCACTAATTATTGGATTTGATGTTATACACGGGTATAAAACCATTAGTCCTATCCCACTAGCCGAAGCCGCGAGTTGGGATTTGGAGGCTATAAAAAAATCGGCGGCGGTGGCTGCCGAAGAAACAGCGGCGGCGGGTATTAATTGGACATTTGCACCTATGGTTGATATATCTCGTGATGCCCGCTGGGGCAGAGTAATGGAAGGAGCAGGAGAAGATCCTTATCTAGGTAGTAAAATTGCAGTAGCGCGTGTGCAAGGCTTTCAAGGAGACGATCTTTCTTCTATCAAAACCATTGTAGCCTGTGCCAAACATTTTGCTGGCTATGGTTTTTCAGAGTCTGGAAAGGATTACAACACTGTAGATGCGGGTAGTAACACCATGTATAATATTATATTTCCGCCATTTCAAGCGGCCAAAGATGCTGGTGTACGCACCTTTATGAATGCCTTTAATGTTTGGAATGGTATTCCCTCTACTGGAAATTCATTTTTACAGCGAGATATTTTAAAGGGGAAATGGGATTTTGAAGGCTTTGTGGTTTCAGATTGGGGATCTATCACAGAGATGATTACCCACGGCTACGCCAAAGACGGGAAAGAGGCTGCTAGACTGGCGGCCATAGCGGGTTCAGATATGGATATGGAGTCCTATCACTATGTCGAGCACTTGGCTAGTTTGGTTAGAGAAAATAAAGTTGATCAGGCGCTTATTGATGATGCCGTAAAACGCATTCTCAGGGTCAAATTTGAATTGGGTCTTTTTGATGATCCGTACAAATACTGTGATGCCCAACGCCAAAAAGAAGTAACGGGCAAAAAAGAATTTCAAGATGCGGTTTTAGATATGGCCAAAAAGTCTATCGTACTCTTAAAAAATGAGCAAGAGCTGTTGCCTTTAAAAAAATCGGGTCTAAATATCGCATTAATTGGCGCTTTGGCCAATGATAAGAATAGTCCTTTGGGTAGTTGGAGACTGGCCGGTGACGATAACAGTGCGGTATCGGTTTTAGAAGGAATGCAACAGTACCCCAACAATACCTTAACTTTTGCTAAAGGCGCCGACCTCTCTATTGGCGAAACGGCCTTTATCCGAGAAGTAAAAATCAATGAGCGTGATACTTCCGCTTTCGCGAAAGCGAGAACAGTAGCATCCAAAGCTGATGTAGTGGTGATGGTATTAGGAGAACACGGATTTCAGAGTGGAGAAGGTAGAAGTAGAGCTGATATTGATTTGCCAGGGGTGCAACAGGCCTTACTCGAAACGATTTACAAGGCAAACCCCAATATCGTATTGGTGCTCAATAACGGAAGACCTTTGGCTATTCCGTGGGCCGATAAACATATTCCAGCCATAGTCGAAGCCTGGCACTTAGGTACCCAAAGCGGGCATGCCATTGCACAAGTCTTGTATGGCGATTATAATCCTAGTGGCAAATTACCCATGACCTTTCCAAGAAGTGTAGGACAGTCGCCAATTTATTACAACCATTTGCGTACGGGTAGGCCAGATGAGTTAAGTGATGATTTGGTTTTCTGGTCGCATTATCAGGACCAGGCCGTAACACCTCTGTATCCTTTTGGACACGGATTGAGTTATACCAGTTTTGCCTATAGTAATTTGACGGCCACACAACCAGCTTCCTCCAATACGATAGAGGTTAGTGTTACAGTTACAAACACGGGTAAGCGCGCAGGTAAGGAAGTTGTTCAGCTGTACATTAATGATACCTATGCCTCGGTAGTACGCCCTGTAAAAGAACTCAAAGGGTTTGAGCTGGTATCACTCCAGCCAAGTCAATCAAAAGAGATCCGTTTTACCTTAGACAAAGATGCCCTTGGCTTTTATAACAATCAAGGCGAATACAAGGTAGAGTCTGGAGATTTTATCATTTATGTAGGAGGTAGCTCTCAAACCGATTTGCATACTAATGTTGATTACAAAAAGACAGAGTAGGAGTCGCTTTTTGAGCGTATTAGGCCCATGTTTTGGCTAGCCAAATTCCTATAAAGACCGCTGCTATACCCAGAGCAAAACTAGCTATGGTATAGATAGCAAAAGATACAAAGTCTCCTGATTTGAGTAGTAATTGATTTTCGTAGGCAAAGGTAGAAAAGGTGGTAAAACCACCACAAAAACCTGTGGCCAAAAGCAAGGTGGTATTTGTAGAAATGGCATCCTGCTTTAGTGCCCAGCCCATAATCAATCCAATCAAGAAGCTACCTATGATATTGGCTGCAAAAGTACCATAAGGAATTCCTGTAGAAGAAGTATTCCCGACTTTGGCTAAGAGATAACGGGCCATACTACCTGCACCTCCACCTATAAAAACCAATACCAACTGTTTCACGCTTTCTGTGTTATACGATTAATATTTGAGCAATTTTATCGTTTGTTTGTGATTACCCGATTGTACGGCAACGATATAAAGTCCTGGTGTTAAGCCCTGGGTGGGAATGGTTGTAGATTTTCCTTGTCCTACAATTTTACCTTGTAAGTCATATACTTGATAAGAATCTATAGCTCGATTCCAGGCTATGGTAGCCTGTTCATAAGCGGGGTTTGGATATAGAGATAGTGGTGCTGCACGATCAAAACTGGCGGTGCTTAGCAAGGTGCAACTGCTTAGATCAGGATTGCCTTCTATAGGAGGTCCTGCCACTAGATCTAGTCCAGAAAATCCTGAATAATCAGGACTATATCGTCTCGCTCTAAAGGTTCTTCTGTCATTAGGGCCAGGAGGTGAGCCTCCTTGATCAGAAATACCATTATTTATAGAAATAGGGTTGATGTATTCCCAGACAATTTGTCCATTTGCATCTACTTCAAAAAGCCTGTTTTGAGTACCGCTTTGAACGAGTATATTCCCGTTGGGCGTGTAATAGGCACTAGAAACAAAGGCCGAATAAAAATTGCTTGGTTCTTCTTCATCCTGATAGAGTATAATTGCAGCATCAGGCCCGTAAGTAGATCCAAGCGTATAGTTGCCATCACTATCTGGGGTAGGCTGTTCGATCAAATCAACCGAAGAATAGCCTCTCGAAAAGCCGTTATTAAACACCATGAGTTTGCCCTCATTGGGTAACCCTTCAGGAATCCAGTGTACAGCGTGTTGTGCAAATAGCTTTTGATCGGCCTCGGTACCTCGATCATAGGCTGCGGCATTACCCCAGCGGTATAAAAAATCGCCACCCTTACCGCTGCGCCCACCGCTTCCAGTAGCGGCCTGGGCTGTTGTGGTAGAGTGATCGATAATATAAAATTCACTAGTACCTCTTGCGCTAATGACAATTTGATCGAGTTCTTCGTTATAATCAATACCATTGGTATGTATCCAATCTGCATTATTGGTATCGCTGTAATTACCGTAGGCAACATAATTGATGTTGAGCTTCTCTGGGTGATCGGCAACTACGCCAAAGTTATCCTTGGTAGGATCGTGATCTTGAACCAAGTGATCCCAGAAATCCCATTCCCATACAATAGTGGCCCCATTAGTGCCTTGTGGTTGTATTTCTATGACCTTTTCGGTGTACAGGTCGTCTTGAAACAGCGTGTTGGGGTCTCTACCAGCTTGCGTGGTTTGTGCCGGGGTTTTTCGTTCTACCACAAGGAGTAGTATATTGCCATTGGGCATGACAGTAAAATCATGATGAAAACCAAAGTTGGCTCCAGAATAGTCAAATTCCCAAATAAGGTTGCCATCCCAATCCAGGTGCTCCAGGCGACCATTGTTCCCAAAATAGAGCAAGCTAGATTGATCGTTATAGGCGCCTCTGTACAATGTACCGTCTTCCATCAAATAATCTGAACCTTGTCCTGTAAAGCTCGTGGTCCAAGAATTGACGACCTCTCCACAATTATTGATGAGATAGGTATAATTGGGCTGAGCGTTTGTAAATGGACTTATCAACGTATAGCCAGCGTCAGAGGCAGTAGTATTTAAAATAGTACCCACGGTATTTTGACCAGACACAAGGCAATAACAACAGAGTAGGCAAAGGAGGGAAAACTGCTTTGATAACATTTTTTAGTAGGTTTTAGTGAACTAATTATGAGTAAATTGGGGTTTACGCAAAATTAAAGTATACCGTCAAATATCAGAAAAATCTTGCTAAAAAGTTCGGTTTATTTTAACGGGATATAAATTTCTGTAATCCAATCGGCAGGATTTGGGTAGTCGCCTGGATCTGTAGTATATACTTCAAAAGGAGGTAGATCACTTTGCTCCATTGCATTCTTGGTAAGATGTGACATGGCTTCTTCCCAGGCTTTAGACAAATAGGTATAATTACCTTTTAAAGTCACTTTTAATGCTGTGGTTTTGGGCATATAGCCACTCAGGATATTTTGCTCACCAGGAATAATAATTTTGTCTTTAACAGGTATGGCGTTAGACATGATTACAGCACCATCAGGCAGCATTTGGTTATAAATGGTAAATGGCATACCCGATTGCTTGATCGCATTGGCTTGCATAAAATCCATTATGACCCCATAATTTTGCCCCATTACCATAGAGATATTTTGAGAAGTAGCAGAGGTTGTTCTGTATAAATAAAAGCCACCACCATAGGCTGTAACACCATCTACAGTGACACTATGTGCCTCGATGCGTTCTTTGATGTAACTTGCCAATCCAGCTAGGCCATCGACATACATTTGTCGCTGTTCTTGCTCAAAATCGACACCGCTAAAAGCAAAGTATGCCTTATCTAATAAGGTATGTTCGCCACTTAGGCTCCAGCTTACTTTGGTGCCGCCATTTTCTGTATTAGTAAAGGTCCATTCTACATCAGGGTTGCGCTCTCCGATAGGCGTTTGTATGCTGAGTTGTTGTTGCAAGGCTTGATCTTCTTGTGCCGAAAGTGTTTTTATTGCCCCGTTCATTTCACCTTCCCAGGAGTAAGAGGCTCCTTCGCCAGAAGTGTTTTCGGGATAGCTAAAAGTCATACTTGGATCCTGCTCTTTCCAGGGGCCCCATGCTTCCCAAGTGGTAAAATCGTTTACTATGTCGTACACCACACTGCGAGGTGCCTCGATAACCCTAGATTCTTCTACACTGTAATTTCCATCTTGTGTTGCAAAATAGAGTGCGCCTCCAATGAGTGCAATCAAAACTAAGAATAGTAAAAACTTGAGAAATTTCATACTAGGGGGGTGTTTGGTTGATAGGGTAAAGATAGAAATTTTTAACAGTTTGTTTTTTTGGTATCTTTAGGCACTTTAAAACACCAACCTATGAAATTATTGAACTATTTTGGATGTGTATTAGCCTTGGTACTAAGTATCGGTTGTGGCGAGAAGGAGGCGACTCCTGCTAATGACGCTTTCGCGAAAGCGGAAACAGCCACACCCTCCGAAGGTATTGTAGATCAATTTGCCGATATTAAGATATTGCGGTATGACATTCCAGGATTTGAAGACTTATCCTTAAAGGAACAAAAACTCGTGTATTACATGACTCAGGCCGGACTGGCAGGACGTGATATCATGTGGGCTCAAAATTACCGTCACAATTTGACTATTAGAAATGCCTTTGAGCAAATTTACACCACCTATAAGGGCGACAAAAACACCGAAAATTGGAAACAATTTGAAATTTATCTCAAACGCCTTTGGTTTTCTAATGGGATACATCACCATTACAGCAATGATAAGATGAAACCTGGTTTTGGTGAAGGGTATTTAAAAGAGCTGCTCGAGGCAACAAATACCACCCTTGACGGTGAGGCTTTTGCCGTGTTGTTTAATGACAAGGATAGCAAGAAAGTCAATCTTTCTAAAGACGCAGATATTGTCCTAGAAAGTGCGATCAATTTTTACGGCCCAGAGGTGACCACCCAAGAAGTCGAAGACTATTACAATGCCATAGCGGTAGATGAGCAGCGTCCTATAGAAAAAGGACTCAATACGCGCTTGATCAAAAAAGATGGCGCACTGGTAGAACAGGTGTATAAAAGTGGCGGCTTGTATGGCGCTGCTATAGACCGTATCATTTTTTGGTTGGAAAAGGCCAAAACCGTGGCCGAAAACCCGCAGCAAGAAAAAGTACTCGAACTATTGATCGAATATTACAACACTGGAAGTTTAGAGACCTGGGACGCCTATTGTATCGCATGGGTAAATGCCACCGAGGGTAATATCGATTGGATTAATGGTTTTATAGAGGTGTACAATGATCCTAAAGGCTACAAAGGTTCTTATGAGACCATAGTTCAAATTAAAGATTTTGATATGTCTCAAAAGATGGCAGTGCTTTCTCAAGAAGCCCAATGGTTTGAAGACAATTCGCCTTTGATGCAAGAACACAAAAAGCCTGAGGTAAAAGGTGTCTCTTATAAAACGGTAATCGTTGCAGGTGAGGCTGGTGACGCCTCTCCCAGTACACCTATTGGTGTAAACTTACCCAACAATACGTGGATACGTCAGGAGCATGGCAGTAAGTCTGTCTCTTTAGGAAACATCATCAACGCATATAATAATGCCGGTGGTTCTGGGCGCTTAAAGGAATTTGCACACGATGCCGAAGAAATTGAACTTGAAATGGAGTATGGTAAGCAGGCCGATAAATTACACACCGCCTTACACGAGGTAGTAGGTCATGCCTCTGGGCAAATTAATAAAGGGGTAGGCACGCCCAAAGAAACGCTTAAGAGCTACAAATCGACTATCGAAGAAGGTCGAGCCGATTTGTTTGGCTTGTATTATCTTATGGATCCGAAACTCCAAGAAATCGGATTGGTCGAAGATTGGGAGAAAACTGGAAAAGCGGCCTATGATGGCTATATCCGAAATGGTCTGGTAAGTCAATTGATACGATTAAACTTGGGAGATGATGTAGAAGAAGCT
Source organism: Cytophagaceae bacterium (assembly GCA_002712765.1). Classification (GTDB taxonomy): domain Bacteria; phylum Bacteroidota; class Bacteroidia; order Flavobacteriales; family Flavobacteriaceae; genus Dokdonia. The sequence goes on from PAUP01000036.1 coordinate 21,645, forward strand.
CATATGCGTAATCGTCAATGGGTTTCTGCCTGGGCCTATGAGCGAGGATTAGAAGACAATGTTATAGAAAAGGTCACCAGAGATGGTAAAACCTATTACAATATTAATGATTATCAAAAGTTGCGTACCATTTTTGGTGAGTTACTACGCGAGACGCAACGTATCACCTCTGAAGGAGATTATGAAGCCGCCAAAAATCTGGTCGAAGATTATGGGGTAAAGGTAGATCAAGACCTACACGCTGAGGTCTTAGAAAGAAACAGCAGTTTTAAAAGCGCTGCCTATAGTGGTTTTGTTAATCCTGAAATAACTCCTACCGTTCAAGGGGATTCTATTGCTGGATTTAGTGTAATACAACCTAAAGATTTTGAGAGTCAAATGCTACGATATTCTCAAAACTATGGTCATTTAAAGCAATAGCCTACTGGTGTACACATAAAAAAAGCGCTGAATCAGCGCTTTTTTTTATGTGTGATTTATCGCTACCTGATCCAATACGTCTAAAAGGATGCGACAGCCTTTTTCAATCTCTTCTTGACTAATGGTAAGTGGAGGTGTAATTCGAATTGCCTTTGTTTCAAATAATAACCAAAATAATAACAAACCTTTGTCTTGACAGGCCAAAATCACCTCTGAGGCTATAGCCGCCGATGGCATAATCAAAGCGAGCATTAAACCTCTTCCTCTTATTTCTTGAATCATGGGATGTTGTAGGCTTTCGCGAAAGCGTCCTTCTTTTTCTATAGCTTCAGAAATCAATGATGATGTTGTGATTTCTTTTAGTGTGGCTAGGGCTGCCGCTGCAATAACGGGGTGGCCTCCAAAGGTGGTGATATGACCTAATTTAGGTTTGTCTGATAACAAAGACATAAGTTTGTTAGAAGCGGTAAAAGCACCTATGGGCATACCACCACCCAATCCTTTACCCATGACCACTATATCTGGAACAACACCATAGTGTTCAAACCCAAATAAAGCGCCAGTTCTTCCCATACCAGGCTGTATTTCGTCAAGGATGAGCAGTGCCCCTTGATCTTCGCAGCGTGCTTTTACCTGTTTTAAAAAGTGGGAAGTGGGTTCTATAAACCCTGCTCCACCTTGAATTGTTTCTAAGACCACTGCCGCGGTTTTATGGGTAATTCGCTCTAAATATCGCTCACAATTAAAAGGTATAAAAGAAACATCGCC
>PAUP01000037.1 GCA_002712765.1 Cytophagaceae bacterium
CGCAAAAACCCACCCTGGCGATTAAATGCAGGAAATTGAACGTAAATTTTTAGTGCGCTCTAAGGCTTTTAAAAAAGAAGCTTTTAAGCAGTATCGCATTAGCCAAGGCTATCTTTCTACCGATCCCGAGCGTACGGTTCGCGTTAGGATAAGAGACGACAAAGGCTTTTTGACGATCAAGGGCAAGTCTAGTGAAGATGGCACCACCCGCACAGAGATTGAGTTTGAGATTGCTTTCGCGAAAGCGCAAACCCTATTATCGCTATGCCTACCAGGAGTGATCGATAAAACGCGCTACCTCATCACCCAAGGGCAACACCTTTGGGAGGTGGATGAGTTTTATGATGCAAATCAAGGCCTAACCCTAGCCGAAATTGAACTAAACACTGCCGATGAAGCTTTTGAAAAACCAGCTTGGATCGACAAAGAAGTTACAGGTCAAATCAAATATTACAATGCCTACCTCTGCAAGCATCCCTACCAAAACTGGCCAAAACCTTAAAAAACACCTTATTATGAAATATGTATTGATCTTACTTGCCGTGCTGGTAATGAGCTGTTCCCAAACGCCCGAAAATCAAACAGCCACCACCACAAACACTCAAGAACCTGCTGCTGCTCAAATAGCCCGACTCAGAGCCGAGGGCTATGACATCTTTGAATATGTAGATGAGAAAAGCGGCGATACCGTTATTATGCAGCAATATTATATGGCTTTTTTAAAAAGTGGTCCCAATCGCGATCAGTCTGAAGAAGAAGCGGCCAGATTACAAGAATTACATATGGCACATCTAGGACGTATGTATGAAGAAGGCTATGCCGATATCTCTGGCCCCTTTGGCGACGATGGCGATTTGCGCGGTATTACGGTGTACAATGTGCCTACCCTTGCTATGGCAGACAGCCTGGCACATCTAGACCCTATGGTAAAAGCAGGAAGACTGGCGATAGAAATCAAACCGTGGTGGGCGGGTAAAGGATTTCCGCTACGATAGGTTAACCCTCGTTGGTCATACGTACTTCTAAGGGTTTACTAATCTCGTTGCCCTCACTATCTACAATAGTCAAGACATATCGACCAGGCGATGGCAACACCGCTAGCTCGTGAAAGCTAGTCGTACTTCCTACAAAAGTATCGTCTAGATACCAGTACAGGGTGGTATCAGGGTTGCTATGGGCGACTTTTAGAATAACTTCATTTCGCATTTCGTCAAAATCGACGGGAAGGATCACGCCCTCGTTGTTTTTGGGGTATAAAAAAGCCATAGGCACCTCACCTCCAAAACTACAATCTGGATGAAAAGGTGGTAAAGCCTCATATTCTGGGTGTTGCTGTGCATAGTAAAAAGCCATTTGTGGGGGCAAGCTAAACCGAGTTTGTGCCAGCATATCTTCTAGCTCATAACACTTACTATTAACCCGAAACTGCCCATCGGCACTGAGGTAGTGCAGGCTGTGATAGGCACAAATTGAGGTGCGATCTCCAGCTTGTGGCACCCAAGTAGTAGTGGTATTAGTACAATAGGGCCCTGCCTTGGCACCGCTTTGGGCGCAAGTGGTGGTAGCCACTAAGGCATCATAAGGTTTTTTAAACCAAGCTCCCGTACTGGGCAAGGCGCGTAAGACATCAAAAAATAAAGGTGCTGCAGCTTTTATTCCTGTAATGCCAGGTCGCCCTTCACCATCGGCGTTGCCTACCCAAACCCCTATGGCGTACTGTGGGGTGACCCCAACCGCCCAAGCATCTTTAAACCCAAAACTCGTTCCTGTTTTCCATGCGATGGGCTGTGCGTCTTCATAAAAACTCCAATAGGTGTCTCCCTCGGGTCTATTTACTTGTTGTAGGGTTTCAAAGGTGTTGTAAATGGCCCCCGCATCGTAGATCTCTGGGGTCTGCCTAAGCTCTTGTTGAGCAACAGGTCTCGCGCGATAGCTGTACTTTTCAAAAGCATGGCTGGGGTACTCGCTCGAGGTAGCAGTAAAGGTATTGAGTGTATGGGCAAGACCAGCATAGGTTTTGGTGACTTCCCAAAGACTACTTTCGGCCCCTCCAAGGATGAGCGACAAGCCGTAATGAGCCGCTGGCTTATCCAGATGACCTAATTGCATCTTTTTTAAATCATTGTAAAATTTGTCCAAGCCGTACTGTCGCAGCAACCTCACCGCAGGTACATTGAGTGAACTCGCCAAGGCTGTATGTGCTGGCACAGCGCCTGCAAAAGACCGGTCAAAATTATAAGGTTGATACCCATTAATACTGGTAGGGATATCGGCCACTAGTGTTTGAGGCAAGAGCATCCCTTGATCTAGTAACCCACTGTATAAGAATGGTTTTAAAACGCTACCAGTACTGCGCGCTTTGGTAATAATATCAACATCTTTGTGATGAGCGGCATCGGTTGGGGCATTGCCCAAATAGCCCAAGACTTCTTTGGTTTGTACATCCATCACCACTACCGCTAGATTATAGATTTCATTTTGCTTGAGCAGCTTGTAATGCGTGGCGCCTAGCTGTTGTAAACGCTGTTGCAGCCGCAGGTCAATGCTTGTTTTGAGTCGTGTTCCTCTCGCTTCTTTCCAAATGCGATCGGTCAAGTGTGGTGCCCATTGCGGCAATGGTTGAGGGCTACCTGGCAAGGCTTCCAATAGGGCCAACTCATAAGTCGTTTGATCTATGATGCCTTTTTCCCAGAGCTTTTTGAGTAAGTTGTTGCGCTTTCGCGAAAGCGTAGTCACATTACGTCCTGGTCGTACCATAGATGGGTTGTTGGGCAGTACGGCAAGGGCAGCACTTTGGCCCCAACTCAAATCTTGGGCTGGCATCCCAAAATATCGCCAAGAGGCGGTCTCCAGACCTACCACATTACCGCCAAAAGGGGCGTAGGTGGCATACATATTTAAAATTTCTTTTTTAGAATAGCGCAGTTCGGCACGGGTAGCCTGAAAAAGTTCTACTACTTTTTCGGTATAGGTTCTTTTGGTGTTTTTACGCGATAATCTAATGAGCTGTTGGGTTAGGGTACTCCCACCACGACGTTTGTTTGTGGTGATATTTTGATAGAGCGCCTTAGACATCGCTACGGGATTGCAACCAGGATGCTCATAGAAATATTCGTCTTCAAAAAGAAGCAAACACTGTTCAAAGCGATAGGGCACGCTATCTAAAGCTGGGAAACGCCACTGCCCATCACTGGCTATACGCGCTCCCAATAGATCTCCTTTACTACTTTCTACCACCGTAGACAAGGGGTCATCAAATAGTTTATCTGGCAAACAAAACACCCAATATACCCCTATGAGTATTACCCCTATATAGGCCAGTAGTCGCCCTCGTGAAGGGCGCTTTAGAAAAGGTCGATATGTGAGAGCGATTGCCTTCATCCTACTTTTGGATCTTTATCCACTTTCCTTTTGTTCTGGCCAGATAGTTATTGTCATACATGGCCTCTGCCTGAGTGCCAGGTAGGTAATAAGTACCCAGATAAGAAGCGTTTACCCTAACGGTAAAGGTTTTAGATGCCCTTGCATTTAAATCAAAATAGAACATGACTTTATCATCTCTAATATCGGTATAGCGGGCGCTGGAGGTGGTACCGCCACCTGCATCTGTAAAACGTGTATTGACAATCTCCCAACCACTAGGGAAAAATTGGGTTAAGGCCACATTGTCAATGGCGCTACTACTGGTATTTTGAACGACAATTTGTGCAGTAAACTCTGTACCTTGACGCAATTGATCTATAGTGATGGGGCTGTTATTTGTATCGATAAAGCTGGTGGCTACCCTTAGATTTTTTGAAGTGGCTAGTTCTTCTCCTAGTGGCAATTTGCCCGCCTGTATGAGGCGTACAAATACCGTATTGTCTTTATCATTGATAAGGATCATCTCATTGTTACCTTGAGAGGTGGGCACTTCTCGTGCCGCCATAGGACTGTCGGTATCAACGGTGGCAGTCACCCCATCTTTGATGTATTGCACTTTCATGGCAGTACCTCCGTTTTGGGCCACCATTTTAGAAAAAGCAAGGAGGGCATAACTGGTTTCTTGTGTACTAAGCCAGCGATCTGACGATAGCGTATTGGCAAGAGCTACTGCAAGATCACGTTGTTGCACATCTCCAAGTATGACAAGGGTTTCTAAAGCCATAGCACGATTTCTAAAGACTGAGCCGTAGGTATAGCTCTGTGCCGGATCTTTCTCGATGTCAATATTGGCCACAGCGGCAAGCGCTTTGGCTACCTTTTGTTGCCCTACCAAAGCATAAGTAGCTGCCAGTCTCCATTTACTATCATTGGAAAGATCGCCTAATTCGCGTAATCGATTCATAGCGGCCAGATCGGGCTCACCAGCCAAGGCCAAGGTATAGAGTCTATAGGCTTGTACCAGCTGGGAGTTGTAATGATAGCGCCCTGGTCGCCACTCACGTGCGGCTCGTTTTTGAAAGCGCAACCAATTGCTCATAAAGGTGAGCGGGAGGGCAAAGCCTTTCTTTTTGGCTTCTATCATAAAATGCCCAGCATAATTGGTGCCCCAAGGATCTGCTTCTCCTTCTCCTGGCCAATACGATAATCCTCCATTGGGAGTTTGAAATTGTCCTAGTCTCTCAATACCGGCACTTATGTTGGTCTTTACTTCTTGTTTTTGATCATACGTCAGGTCAAATAAATCATCCATATACAACTGCGGAAAAACTCCAGAGGTGGTTTGCTCTATGCACCCGTGCGGATATTGGATAAGGTAGCGTAGCCGTTTGGTAAAATTGATTGGGGGTAGGGTCGAAAACTCGACGATGGTCTCATTGCTACCTGTTACCCCAAAGGGCCTAAAGTTGATAGGCAAACGCCCATTGGGCTGGACCTTATAATCTGTGACCTTTTGAGAGATGGGATTAGGATTCTCTACTTCAATTTCTATATCGTATCTCGCTTGCTCTCCGTGGCCTTGAGCCGTGATACGTAATTGATGCATGCCTACAGCCTGTGAGATATCAAATTCGAAGGGCACTATTTGCTCTCCTACCTTGTCAAATGTGATGCGCTTGGTCAATGCTCCAGTTGCCTTAAAGGCCTTTGTTCCTGTCACGGTTACGGTGGCGTTTTTGATTTTTGGATCCATAGCAAATACGGTCACAGGCAGCACAAGCTTTTCTTTGGGCGCCAATTTTCGCGGAAGCGAACCCAAGACCATCAATGGTTTTTTGACCGCTACCGTTTTTTGAGTACTTCCATAGGCTCCTGTCTCGGCGTGTCCCGCCACGAGCATAGCCCGTACAGAACCGACATAGTTGGGCATCTGTAACTGATGCGTTTTACTTTGGCCAGCAGCAATGCTAAAGGGGCCTAAAAAGCGCACAACGGGCTTAAAGCGGTCGGCTTTTCGGTTTTTGGCAGCTGCTGCAGCATCACCTCCCCCAATGGCAAACATATGCTCAACACTACCCGAAAAAGCACCAATAACATCGTCAAAAACATCAAATGATTTGACACCAAGTGCTTCCTTACTATAAAAATGCTTGTGTATATCTGGTGTTTTAAAACGGGTTAGATCTAGTAAACCTTCGTCTACCACCGCAATGGTGTAGGTCATTGGCTTGTTGGTTTTTTCACTTACTATGATGCTATAGGGCATCTCAGGCTTGAGTGTCTCAGGCATTTGTAAGTGCGGCTCTAATAGGGTTGCCGCATTGGTTACCAATAGCGGGATCACGCCATACAATCGGATAGGCAGATCGTTTTTGGTGTATTTATGGGGTTGTAATAAAGAAATATTCACATAGACATTGGGCGCCATATTTGCTGTTACAGGTAGGCTAAACTGGGTTTCTCCTTTGGTGGTTTCTACCCAGCGGGTGTCCAGCACGCTGCTCCCATTTTCTATAGTGACCAAGGCTCTGGTCGCATTTCCTGATGGGAAGCTAATTACAGCTTCCTCCCCAACCTCATAGGATGGCTTATTGGCAGCAAAGACAAGCATTTTGGTGCTTTCGGCATCGGCAGATATATTGTTCCAATTGCGGTAGAAATAAGCGATACGCCCCGTGGCATGGCCGCTCTCAGGATCAACTACCCGTATGAGGTATCGCCCATTGCGCGCTTCTGGAATATTGACATCGAGGCTATATCTGCCATTGGCATCTGTGCTGATTGTCATACTTTTTACAGGCGTGTGTACGGTACCACTCTCATAACTGGCATAGCGATCGCGATTGCGGTTCCACCACCAGCGCCAAGACATTTTATAAATTTTGACCTCTAGCTTGCGTTTGCCCACTGGCTTACCCTGTGCATTGGTAGTAACCAGATCAAAAGAAATATCTTGGTCGGTATAATAACTGCCGTAAGCGCGTCCTTTTGGAGATTTTATCCCGACAAAATGATCAAAGGGGGCTACTTTTTTGGTAACCACATCCAAAGAAAAGTCGCCACCGCCTTCGTAAGCTTTGGTTACTATGGCAGCTTCTAGCATACCTGGAGCTCTTTTACTCAAGGCCAAGGTGGCCTTAATAGGTATGCTGCCCTCATTATTTAAGGTGCCGTCAAGCAAGCTTAGCTCAACCTGCTCAAAACGGCGGGTTGGATCGTAAAATTGATAAGATGGATACTGCTCAAACCCAGTATTTGCAGAACGCAAGGTGGCCGTGCTCTTAATTTTTAGCTTTCGCGCAGGCGCCCCGTGCAACCAAGCAACCTTAGCCTTGCCATTTACCACTCCAGAGGCGTTTATGATGTCATCTTCAAAATCAAGGGTGACTTTAAGCCTGTTGGGTTTGATCGTCTCTACCTTGAGTGATTTTGAAAAAGTTGTGCCTCCTACCCTAACCACGGCATTCCAATTGCCCGTGGGGGCTGTGGCGGCGGTAGGGATGGCGTAGTGATAAAAATTGTCTAAGGCATCACTCTGATCTAGAGTAGAAGCGCTCCCTAGAGATAGTACTTTTCGATACACCAAACTCCCTCTGGCATCATTAACCTCTAGTTTTACAGGATGATTCTTGGGTAGTTTATTGGCCCTGTCATCTAAGACAAAGGTGAGTTGTATGGTATCTCCAGGTCTGTGTACCCCGCGCTCTGTGTAGACAAAACCTTTAAGTCCTTTTTTTAACTCCTTACCCGCAATATCAAATGAACTCATAGACAAGGCATTGCCATCTTCCAATTTGAGATAAGCATAATTGTTCCCCTTTTGAGCAATCGCAAAACTGGCATACGCCTCAGGAGTAATACGCACTGTGCCTGTCGCATCTGTTGTGACCTGAGTGATGGCTTGTTTTTGGTAATTGTATAAAGTAATTTTGGTATTGGCCTCTGGCGTGGTACTAATCAAATCGGTAGCGGCAAATAGATAGCTATTGTCCTTTCCTCTTTTGACAATTAGCCCCAGATCTGACCCTAATAACGGTTGCTGTAAAAACTTCTCTTCTTGATAATATGCCGGATGGCAGGGATTGTTTTCTTGCCGCCAGTTATAAATGCGATTACGCCAGCTGTAAACACGATTATCCCAATACTGCTGCTCGCGCAGCTCTTCATCACTAGCGCTATCATTGACATACTCGCTTTCGTAATCATCTTCATAATAACCCTCGGTATCGGTGGTTTCAGTATCAGGGACGGCATTATCACAGTCATACAAAGCATATTCGGGTTTAAAGCTAATCTCTATACGATACAAAGCTCCTGGATCGGCTTTAAAGAGGGCAGAGAGATCGATGCCATGAGCTTTCCACATCCCTTTGTCTAAAGTGTTAGGTGTAGCTATTTCAAAGGTCTTTTTGGCAATGCGTCTCCCTACGCGATTTAAGTTGTAATTATTTGAGGTGTTAAGAGCATTTTGCTGTAGATATTGCAAGACATTATCTTCAAAAATTTTGATAATGCGCACGTCTACATGACTTAGGTTAACCGCTTCAAAATAGTAAGGCGTTGTAGCGGCATCGGGTAATATGACACCATTGGAGACAAGACGTACTGCTGGTTTGAGCTGTTCAAAAGAGATCATTTCTTTTAGGGCCTCTTTGAGTGAATAGCCTTGGATGCTTTTAATCCCTTGAAATACTTCCAAAGAGGTGTTGCCAACGATCCGATTTTCGGGATATACGTGCAGTATATTACCCTCTACCTCAAAACGCAAATCGCCAGCGCCCTCTATACTTACCAGACCGTTAAAGTTTTGTTGGGCCGCCAATGGATCCGAAAAATTAATCGCCACAGCCGCATTTGCTCCATTGGTATGTCTGATATCAACGATATTAAAATTATTTTTTCCCGGGATGGTAATCGCATTGGCGCCTTTGGTTTCTGAAGCATTTATTGGGTCTCCGTCCCAAGCTATTTCCAGCATACTATCTTCAATTTCTCTTGAGATACTATCTATTTTAAACAGGTGGTAACGCGTGGTATCGGCCTGAGTAAACCATGTGATAGGCCGCTGTTTTCCGTCTTGTGTGGCGGTGATGAGTTGTTTTGCTTTCGCGAAAGCTATCACATCAGAAGCTTCAATTTGACCCTCTAGATAATTGTAATTGGGATCGTAAGACTGCAAGGCGCCCAAGTTGATGTTAAAGTCTGGAGTAATGGTTTGAAAGGCAAAACGAAAACTTTGATAGGCCTTTGGGATATCGTCGTATAATTTGTCTAAAGCCAAGGCTACGTCATAGGTCGTGGCAGGCGCCAAATGGCTATCGGGCTTAAAATACAAGCTATGCCCATCTTTTATCGAAAGCGTTCCCTTGACCTTTGGGGTAATTTGCAAAATGTTTGAAGGTAACTCTTGATTTATTTCATATTGTGTGAGCGCCCTGTTGAGTTGGATTTGGATAGGCTGTGAGATCGATTGCCTCCCTGTTGTGGCATGGGCAATATATTCCTTAAAAGCGAATACATTATCGGTAGGTGTTTTTTCTTTCTTACAGGAAACAACAGCTGAAACAACAGCACAAAAGAGCAGAAGGCGATAGATAGTGCGCATAAAATGATGGTTTTTTGTTCGTCATAGGCCATAGGAATCTTGGGTCCTTTTGAGAACAGGAAGTTCAAATCCAGCTTAAAGGTAGCTGATTTTAAACGGATTATTAAATCGTTGAAATAGGATTTATGGACTGTAGTTATTTGGGTAACGGAAGTATTAAAAAAGATCGTATTTCGATTTTAACATTTGGCAGGAGTTTAACACAAATAGACGCTAAGACGGTGGGTTATTCCTTTTTTAAGGCATCAAAACTATAGACGCGCTCTACCTTCGCAATTTGAACCTCATAGTGCTTATACCACTGTTTTTGCCCCATACGCTGGGCGGCCAAATGATCGGTTTGTTGTTTCCAACGCGCGATATCTTCGAGGGTCTCCCAATAACTGATGGTAATACCCAACGCACTACGTGCGTGATCGAGACCCAAATAACCCACTTGCTGTTTGGCAAGCTCTTCCATGAGTTGGGACATCTCTTTATAGCCTGCATTTTGCTCGGTTTGTACCGAGGTAAAAATAACCGCATAATAGGGAGGCTTTTTTGCCATAGCTAGTGATTGAGGTGGTCAAAATACAATTTTACCCTATCACGACCTATACGTAGAGCAGCATTTACAAACAAAAAACCTCCTAAGTATGCCTTAGGAGGTTTGTACTATTTGGCGAAAGCCTAAGTGTTACCCTAGTTTCCTGTCACACGTACATTATCGATGTGATAACGTGTAGTAGCAGCTGGATCGGCGCCTTCGTATAAGAATCCTAGATGTAGATCACCTTCTAAACAAGATACATTGATCAAACCTGAAGATTCAAAATCACCAAATCCAGAACTTGGTCCTGAAGGGATATTGGCATCAATTTGTGTCCAAGTGGTCGTTAAAGGATCGCCCGTATAATCGGTAGTGATAAACGCTTTTAAGATTTTCCCATTGTCAAAAGCCGCCTGAATATCAAACGACAATGCCTCATCGGTATTTGAATTTAAGGAGATTGCTGGGGTTACTAACCAAACATTGATCGGATCTTCATCGGTGTTAAATCCTGAAATTCTCAAATATTGATTACCGCTAAAATCATCAAGGATAAAACGGGTAGACCCTCCAGAGGTGTTTACGTTAGTCCAAGTACCATCGAGATCGTCTTCGTCATTAATAGATTCAAAAGTCTCTACAAATACAGTTTGCGCTCCTGTTACGGCCTCTCCTTCACATTCTAGTACGTCTGGATCACAACGCTCGTCGCTGTCAAAATTGACATCGTCACGATTGTTGATGGCCAGGTTAAAGGTGTCTCCAAAAAAGTTTCTGGTTAGTACAGCGCTCACGCTACCTCTACCGGCAGGTAAAGGCAAAGATTTGAAAGAGGCAAAAGTACTGGTGCTAAGAATCGTAGTGGTATTGACATCACAACTCACCAAGATACGCTCTCCGTCAAACTGATCGCCAGGCTCTCCAGCAAAGGTCACAGCAGCATCAACAACATCTTCTTTTCTAAATTGTACATCAGATACTTTGACAAAGGTATTTTCTAAACTTTCGCTAAAATCGGCGATGCTTACCTCATTGGGCACTATCTCTGCCACCTCAACAGATCGCTTTACAAAGTTTTCGCGCAAAGCAGGAGCAATTTTCTCTAATCCAGAAGAAATCCCTAAGGTAAGTACCCCGTTACTGTCTCCTACATGTAGTCCAGCTAGTTTAACAAATACCTTACGTCCAAATTCGTAAGAAGAGAATAAGGGGCTGTCATCGATCAGAACGCGTACACCGGCAGAAGCGTTGCTCGCATTGTTTTGAATGATAATTTCTTCAAAGAAGTTACCGTTCTCATCAGAGCTAATCACAAATCCTGAGATATAATTGGTGTTGTCGCTAAGGTCTACCGCAAAGCCGTCTCTTAATTCTTCGATCGCTTGAGTATCACTAGGGTCAATGCCCAAATCGTTGGCCTCGTCGTTTAACTCTTGAAGGTACAATGAGATTAAAGCGTCTATAGTAATCACGTCTCCATCTAATTGCGGCTCTTCAACCGTAAGGTTAGGTACGTTAAAATCGTCGTCATTTACACAACCTACAAGCGCTACAACAGCAAAAAGCAGGATATATAGTGGTGTTAATTTATTTGTTTTCATAATTGATAGTATTCTTTTGTTGTTGTATGTTTTAGAATCGTATGTAAGCATTTACATAGTAAGTAGTTCCGTTTCCGAAGAAATAACGAGGTCCAAAGACAGGACCATTTTCTCTATTTTGATCTTCACGCAAATTACGGAAGTTAGCATTTCTGGATTGTTCAAAACCACCAGTTCTATACTCTTGATTTAAAACGTTATTAATGGTCGCAAAAAACCCGACAAAGTAATCATTAATCTTCCATGATTTACCGCCAATAATATTGACTAACATATAGTCGTCAAATTGTTCTTGTTTTAATAAACCTGCTGCAACTTCTGGATCGTAGTCATTAAAAGGTATGCCATCGGCATCAAGTGCAAAGTTTGCAGATCGCGCGAGATTACTCACATCGATATAAGCATTAGAAAAGTAGTTTGCCGTGGCACCTACCCACCAAAAATTTGGGTCTCTGTATTCAAAACCTATTTGATACGCGCGTTCTGGTCCTGCAGCCACGTGCACATTTTCAAGGTTGGTGGTTCCGTCTCCAAAACGCAATTCACCTTCAAAATCGTCACTGGTCAAATACAAATCTGGGTTGTTGGTAAAGATATTTTGACCTACTGCAGCAGCAGCCTTTAATTTGAGTGTTGGCGTTACTTGAGCTTCAAGTCCCAGTTCCATCCCGACATTGCGACGTTCGATATTGGTGATGACCTCTTGTACAAAGGCGCTGCCATCTTCACTACCTAGGGTGGCCAAATCTTCTACAAAGTAAAACCCGATATCGGTACCTTGTGAGAATCCGGTATAATACCCTGTTAAACGCGCCTTGACTAGCGGAGATCTGTAGATATAACTCGCGTCTATAGATTGTATTTGCTCGCTTTCTAAGCCAGTAACCACATCGTTGTTTTGACGGGCATTACTAAAAGAGTTTCTAATGCCTGGAGCAACGGTATAATACCCTCCATTAACATCTAAGATATGTCGTCCCGTCACCTTATAGGTAAACCCTCCTTTTACGCCATAATTGCTAAAGTCAAGTTGCTCGCTAGGTCCAAAAGAAGCAGCCCCTGGGAAGTTTCCATTTTCGTATAATCCGATACGTTGATAGGTGGTTTGGCTCAGGTTTGCAGACAGGTGAAAATCTACCTTGTTGTATTTGAATACCGCTTGCGCGAAACCTGATACAACATCGGCATCGATCTCGTAATTGTACTTATAGCGATCTCCTTCGCGAACCACGCGATTAGGATTTTGTAAATCGGACTGAGGCAAACTTCCTTGGGCACCATCCTGACTTTCCTGAACAGAGAAGTTATCGATATCTAGAAACCCTTGAGCGCCTAGTAAATCTCTTACCTGAGCATAGTTTTCAGAATTCAACCCTCGGTAACTCACATTACCGTTTAAGGTAATATTGTCATTGAGCTGTGAGCTTATAATCACATTGGCCGATAGTTGTTGATCTTCGATTACATCATCTTGTAAGATGATATTTGCCAGTTCTCCAGTTGCTGCGTTGATATTGCGACGGTAAATCGCCTCCCAATCCAATTGACCATCATTGATAAATTGCTGCTCTGCAACATAGGCGTTTTCATAATCGACCGCCGATGGATTTTCAAATCTCAAGAAATAACTTGGGAGGTTTTGGTAATACTCTGGAGATGGGTTTCTAAAACGACCATTGTCTATACGACTGCTTTTAATCGTTCCAAACTGATATCCAAGATTGGTATTAATTCTCGTTTTTTCAGAGATATCCCAATAGTGATTTAGCATAATCACCGGCTCTTCAATCTCGCGAATACGTGAGTTGCGAATCTCTCCATTCTGATTACCCCAGAAAGGGTTGTATTTTCTTCCTTTTAAATCAAAAACCTCCTCGGTAATCGCGGTAGCTCTACCTCTGCGGTTTGGCGTGTAAAAGGCGGTAAGGTTTAGACTGTGTTTGTCTGAAAAGCGTTTTTCGACACTGGCCGAAAAGGAATTGGCATCATATAGCGTCCCGTCTATATATCCCTCGTCACCAAAACGTCTAGATCCTAAAACCGTATATGCCCATCCATTGGCGAGTAAGCCAGAGCTATAACTTGCCATGACACGACCGGTGTACGAACGATTGGCTGAAGCATATGATATACGTCCTCCTTGACGCTCCTGAGAGGCGCGCATAATGATATTGGTCGTACCGGCAACACCTCCAAAATTGTAATCGTTTGGAGATAGTCCCATTGCAAATTCACGGTTGCGTTGCACATCGTTTAATCCTCCCCAATTCCCCCATTGTGGACGGCCGTTAAATTGCTTGTTCATCTCGATACCGTTAATGAGCAATTTACTGTTGGCGTTATCTAACCCTCTAGGTCTAAAAAAGGTAGCGCTAAAATCAAAAGCCGCTGCGCTTAAAAACACATCGCGTCCCGCCGATAGCAGTCCCGAAACATTGTAAGATGAGGCATCGTCATCATTACCTGCAATTTCATTGTCGGTAAGCGAGATAAGACCAATGGTGGCCTGCTCTGCGGTGACGTCTACGTCAAGGGTAATAGTCTCTAAATCTAATGTTTGTCCCTCGGTAAGTACAACAGGTAATCGTCTTAAGATGTAGCCCTGTTTACGGATAATGAGCACTTGTTCTCCAAAAACCAGTTTGTCTGTAAGAAGAAACATCCCTTTGGCATCTGTTTCAACACCAGCGTTTGTCCCTTCGATAGAAACTTGCACATCGGGTAGTGCTTGAGTCGTAATCGCATCGATTACTTTTCCTTTCACCCCACTTTGTGCCAATACAGGTAGCGCGGCAAAGAGGAGCAAAAGTCTAAAAATGATATACTTCATAAAATTAATTGATTTTACATACAGCAGTCTTCTTTAAGATACTGTTACGTTTGCGGGGGCAAAAGTACTACATTTGGTTGGATTCACTACCTTTGGCACGTCTTATGAGTAAGACTTTACAGTAAATTAATCTAGCAATTTTATGAATATTCGAATTTGGTTACTCAGTGGCCTTATGATAGTGAGCGCTTTCGCGAAAGCGCAAGAAAAGAAAACCTATAAGGTACAAACCATTGCCTTTTACAATGTAGAGAATCTCTTTGATACAGAGAATGACCCCGTCACTTTTGACGACGACCGCACCCCCGATGGAAAAGACCATTGGACCGAAGAAATATATCAAGACAAAGTGGCCAAAATGGCTAAAGTCATCTCCGAAATAGGAGCCGATGTTGCTCAAAATGCCCCTGCCTTAGTAGGACTGGCCGAAATTGAAAATCGAAAAACAGTCGAGGCACTGGCCAATGATCCTAGTCTTTTAGACAAAGACTATGGGATTGCCCATTTTGATTCACCAGATCGAAGAGGTATTGATGTGGCATTACTGTATCAAAAGGCATTGTTTAAACCCACCAATATCTCAAAGCATCCCTTGTACATTTACAGCAACAGCGACCCAGATAAGCGTGTTTATACCAGAGATCAATTGCTGGTTTCGGGCTATTTGGATGGCGATATGATACATGTTATTGTAAACCATTGGCCTTCGCGTAGTGGTGGTGAAGCCAGAAGTCGTAAAAAGCGTATGGAAGCGGCAGAGCTCAATATGAAACTCATTGATAGCTTACAAAGTAATGACCCTTACGCCAAAATTATTACTATGGGTGATCTCAACGACGACCCTAACAGCCCAAGTGTCAAAAAGGTATTAAAAGCCAGAGGCGATAAAGAGAAAGTCAAAGACAAAGGATTGTACAACCCAATGGCGCCAATGTTCAAAAAAGGTTTTGGAACCTTAGCCTATAGAGATGGTTGGAATCTTTTTGATCAGGTCATTGTGAGCGCTCCTTTATTGGATGACGATTATAGTTCGTATCGCTTTTACAAGGCGGGTATTTACAATAAAAATTATCTGAGCAACCCGAGAGGACGCTACAAGGGGTATCCCTATAGAAGTTTTGCTAACGGTGGCTATACTGGTGGTTACAGTGATCACTTCCCAGTGTTTGTATACTTAATCAAGGAAGCTACCCCAACCCAAAACAACTAAGTCCTTTAACCGATACTAATTTATCGCAACAAAAAACGGAGCCCGATCGGGCTCCGTTTTTTTATTGTTTTATTGTATGTTAGAACCACTCTGACCAAGGGATTATAGCCAATACGGCCACTAAACCTATGGTATAAAAGATTGCTAGCTTCTTAAACTTAGGAGTAGATAAGCGTTGCTTTTTATGCTTAGAATAGCCTATAGTGATTAAGACAACGGCAATGATCATAAGCAAGGGATGCTCAATAGCCGCACTGCGTAGGCTGCTATCTTTCATCAGGTTTTCTTCACCTAAGGCACCCATACCGCGAGGAGATACAAACCACAATACTAAGCCTATAAGCAATTGAATGTGCATGGTAATTAAGGTAAATAAAGCAAGCCGCATATCTTTGGCGCCGTATTCTCTTTTGGAGAAAAAGCCCATAAGTGAATTAATGGTGGTTACTATCAGGACTAAAAGTACGAGATAAGCCCAATAAGAGTGTAAAAACTGTACAGTTGTATACATGAGTGTCTAAGTGTTAGTGATGGGTAAAGATACTTTTTTTACATAAAAAAACGCCACTCAAAGGAGTGGCGTTTTGTTTTCGCAAAAGCGAAGGTATATAGCATCTTAGTTAAAGATGTAACGCAATCCTAGTTGCATTTGCCATCTTGCAGACTGTAATCCCTGATCGTCAATCTGCTCTACATCTAAAGCGATTGGGTTACCAGCTTCGTCATACTCTAACAAATTCTCTACAAAGCTAAATACTGGATTATTATCAGAAGTAGAAACAGTTTGCAAAGGACTAACCTCACTACCAATAAATTTACGAACTCCCCAATCCTTGTTGAGAAGGTTGGTAAAGTTAAATACATCTACAGACACCTGTAATGTGTTTTTCTTATCACCAGTTTTGATGTAGAAATCTTGTAAGAACTTTAAATCAACGATGTGATTCCAAGGTCCTCTTGAGGCATTACGCTCTGCGTACTGACCACGACGAGATTTTAGATAATCATCATTCTCGATATAGAAGTTTAACAACTCCCACTGTCTGATCTGCTCTGAAGCATCTCCAGAAAATTGGATTTCGCTTGCATTTGCAGGTACATAGATCAAAGCGTTATCACGAGAATCGTCATTCAATAAATCACGACCTTCTCTGTAGGTATAGCTGTAAGGTGTTCCTTGTGCACCTTCGTAGAATAAACCAACAGTGGTTTTTCCTCCAAAATCGCCACCGTACTCGATCTCGTAAGAGACATTCGCATTAAAACGACTTCCCAATGAGAAATCAGAACGTGATAATGGAAGGTTTGAGTTCTTACCGTTTCTAGTGATATTGTTTCTCCACTGTGAACCGTTTTGAGACGATGTACCGTCAAAAATCTTTTCAGACTCTCCGTAGGTATATGAAACCTGTCCTTGGAATCCATTAGAAAGTGGCTTTCTCAAGGTTAAAGTACCATTGTAAGAGTATCCTTCGCTTGTATTAGAAGCTAAGATAATACGACCGTAAGTGTCATCAATTTCATCACGACGATCCCATACAGGACGGTTATCGGCACCATTAAGCGTTCCTACAGGACCTCTTAAGTTTAAGTTCTCGTAGTATACATCTTGTAATACATCTGTGTATAAAAGATCTACCGTAGCAATTAATCCCCAGAATGGTAATTTCTGATCTACAGAAAGATTGTACTTAGCTACTTGTGGAAGGCGGAAGTTTTTAGCAAATAAGTCAATATTTCCTCCTACACCTCCAGAACCTGGAGCGGGATCTTCGAATTGATTGTTGACATCGGCTTCAAACTCTTGACCAAAGATGAACATAAATCCTCCTGTAACACCGTTGTTGTTATAAGTTCCTCCAGGCCATACTAATGGCAATCTTGAAGTAAATACTCCTAGACCCCCACGTACCTGAGTCGTGTTATTGTCAAAAACATCCCAGTTAAATCCTAAACGAGGTGCAAAGTGTGCACTTGCGTTGATTCCTTGACCTACTCTTGCACGTTGTAAATCTTTACCTGCAGCTTCCAACAATGGAATTGTACGGTTGTTAAAATCATTGTTTACCGTCCCGTCTTCCCAGTAAGGGATATCTACACGGATACCTCCTGTTAACTTAAAGTTTTCAGAAACTTGTACTTCGTCTTGTACATAGAAACCAGCTTGGAAGGTTTGGAAATCTGCCGATCCAGCAGACCCATCACCTACAGTACCATCACCTACCAAAGAATACCCGTGTTGGTATACATCGGCTTCGGCTCCGGTTAAGAATTGATTTAAACCAGAAGACAATAAGTTACCATCATCGTCAAATTGATCTTCGAAAGTATAATCTCCAAAGTTAAAGGCAAAGAATAAGTTCTTGGCAGAAGCCCACTCTAAGTTAGTACCAATAGTCACTGCGTGACGTCCAGAGAAAATCTCGAAGTTGTTGTTTATTGTAAAAATATCCTGCTCTAACAAGTTTGCCGTAGAGAATGGCTCGGCACCAAATGAAATCGTCCCTGCTCCATCCTGAATATCTACCGTAGGAAATGGATTTCCTAAAGGATCACGGTCATCACTTACTGAGGTATAACCTATTTTAAGGTTGTTGGCAAACTTAGAACCAAAAGTAGAGTTTAACTCAAAAGCCGTAGAATAAGTCTTAGTTACAAAAAACTCTGACCCGTTAATAAATCCGATACTTCTGTTTCCAGAACCACGTGCTTCAAGGTTTTCGGCCTCTACGATACCCTGACGTAAGGACACTTTGTGATTTTCGTTAATGTTCCAATCCAAACGAATGTTGAATTTATCACTGTCTAGTGTACGTGTATTGGCATTAAAGATGCCTGGATTATAACCGTACTCTGATTGTAAGAAACTCGCAAGGTTGTTGATATCATCTATAGATGAGTTTCCTTGATAGTTACTAAAGTTAAACGGCTGAGGCGTTTCATCTTCCTGACGCTCGTAGTTTACGAAGAAGAATAATTTGTCCTTTACAAGAGGCCCTCCTAAACGAACACCATAAGTTAAGGCTGAGAATTCGTCTAGTTTTTCGCGAGATTCTCCAGCTTCTTCATCTACAAGATCTACAGGGGTTTTTCCTGCAAAACTTTCATTTCTCAAGAATCCATAAGCAGATCCGATCCAGTTGTTAGAACCAGAACGTGTAACAGCATTAATAGAACCTCCAGAGAAACCAGATTGACGTACGTCAAAAGGAGCAATGTTTATTTGAAAAGACTCAATCGCATCAACAGATAACGGGTTTACACCTGTTTGACCTCCGTTGGTACCAGATCCTGCCAATCCAAATACGTCATTGTTTACAGCACCATCAATATACACCGCATTGTAACGGTTATTTTGACCTGCCAAAGAAATAGAAAAACCGTCATTTCCTTCGGTAAGCTGCGCTTGAGGTGTCACACGCGCAAAATCAGCAATAGATCGAGAAACCGCTGGCAAGGTATTGATATCTCGCTCTGAAATAGCCGTTTCGGTTCCTGTTTTGTTACTGTTAAAAACGCCATTAGACTGTGTCGTAATAACGATCTCATCTAAAGCATTTTGAGATTCTTCTAAAGTGGCACTTACACGCTTAGCCTCACCTAATGAAAGGTTAAAACCATTATTGGTGTAATCTTCAAAACCTACATAAGAAATGGTAAGGTTGTATGGCCCACCAGAACGCATGTTTGTAATACGGTAAAAACCGTCAAAATCAGTGATCGCTCCGTAAACCGATCCTGTAGGAACGTGTACCGCAACAATATTGGCTCCCGGTAGTGGGGTCTCCGTATTGTCCAACACGCGTCCGGTAATCGAACTTGTCGTAACCCCTTGCGCAAATGACATCGCTGTCATAAGGAAAAGAGCCATAAATGATAAAAATGTACTTTTCTTCATAATGTAATGATTGAATTTTAGCTATTGCAAAATTAATCAATATCGAAGAATGCAAATATTATGTTAAGGTTATTTAATCAACATAAAATGCATTTTTATCTGAATCTTATCCTAGTGGTTATATAATTATTGACTTAGGACAATTTTGACTAAAAAATTATCAATGAAATGCAATTATTTTCAGTTTTTGTAAGAATTCATCAATGCCATTGTAGAAGCATCATGCTTTCCGAGACCCTTTGTAGAAAGATCTTCAAGAATGGTACTGGCCAATTGCTTGCCTAATTCTACCCCCCACTGGTCGTAACTGTAAATATTCCAAATCACACCCTGCACAAATATTTTGTGTTCGTACATGGCCACCAAAGCTCCTAATGTTTTGGGTGTCAATTTGTTAATAAGTAATGTTGTAGTCGGTTTATTGCCTTCAAAAATCTTGAAAGGGATTAAACGTTCTATTTCTGCTTCAGACGCCCCCTTTTTTTCCAATTCGGCGCGTACACTTGCCGCATCCTTGCCCCGCATCAATGCCTCGGTTTGGGCAAAAAAGTTGGCCATAAGCTTGTCGTGATGCTCTTGTTTATGATGTAGGGATTGTTTAAACCCAATAAAATCGGCAGGGATGAGTTTGGTGCCTTGATGGATCAATTGAAAAAAAGCATGCTGGGCATTGGTTCCAGGCTCTCCCCAAATGATATTTCCCGTTTGATAATCTACTTTTTTACCATTGCGATCTACGCTCTTACCATTACTCTCCATAATTGCTTGTTGCAAGTATGCAGGCAATCTGTGCAAATACTGCGTATAAGGAATTACGGCTTCACTTTCGGCATGGTAAAAATTATTATACCAAACGCTTAATAGCGCCATCATTACGGGAATATTAGTTTCAAAAGGGGTTTGCTCAAAATGCTGATCCATCTCATAAGCCCCATCGAGTAAGGCTTCAAAGTTAGAGTACCCTATAGAAAGCGCTATGGATAACCCAACAGCGCTCCAAAGTGAAAAACGACCTCCTACCCAATTCCACATAGGAAATACGTGCTCTGGGGCAATGCCAAAACTTTCAATGGCCTCCAAATTGGTAGATACCGCAACAAAGTGATGTTTGACCGCGCCTTCATCTAGATTTTCTGTAAACCAACGACGCACTGTCATCGCATTTGAAAGGGTCTCCTGAGTCGTAAATGTCTTAGAAACGATGACAAAAAGGGTTCTTTCGGGGTCTAAGTCTTTAATCACCTCGGCAACGTGATCTCCATCTACATTAGAAACAAAATGAATATTCAAATGATTCTGATAGTACTTCAAGGCTTCTACCACCATCACAGGCCCCAAATCAGAACCTCCTATCCCTATATTTACTACATCAGTAATCGTTTTACCTGTGGCTCCTTTTTGTGTACCTTCTATAATCCCGTCACAAAAAGTTTTCATGGCTGCTTTGACCTTGTCTACTTCTGCTTTCGCGAAAGCGGTCTTAGCACCATCTCTAAGGGCCGTATGCAAGACAGCTCTATCCTCGGTTACATTAATCGCATCGCCATTAAAATAGGCTTGTATAGCACTTTTTAAATCAACCTGATGCGCCAGATCCAACAGATGCTTTTTGCCTACCTTATCCAAGCGATGCTTGCTGTAATCGACATAAAAATCTTCCCATTGTATAGAAAATTCGGGCAGGCGCGCCTGATCTTCAAACCAACGCGTCATCGGTATATCCTTAATATCGTTATAATGTGCTTGTAAGGCTTGCCAAGCGGCGGTTTGCGTTGGATTTATATTTTTCATCTGTAGGGTGCAAAAGAATTATTGAATAGGCGCTTCCTCTTCCAAAGAAAGATCGTCTTGATCTGCCTCAGAGACAAAAGGAATGGCTTCTAACTGTGAATGTAATGGCGCCTTTATCGAATCATAAATAGGAATGAGTTCACTGGCCATAGGCTCTGAAGCCGGTAAATCTTGTTTAAAAGGATCGACCTGTCTTCCGTTTTTCCAAAAGCGGTAGCACACGTGAGGGCCACCTGTATTTCCAGTCATCCCGATGGTGCCAATAACCTCTCCTTGGCGTACAAAATCTCCTACTTTGACCTTGCGTTTTTGCATGTGCAAATATTGAGTCTCGTACGTACTGTTATGGCGTATTTTTACATAATTACCATTACCTCCTCGACGCTCCGACTTGGTCACGGTCCCGTCTGCAGTAGCGAGTATAGGAGTACCTATGGCACCCGCATAATCTGTTCCTTTGTGAGGTCTTACTTTATACCCGTAATATTTGATACGACGTTTTAAATTGTAATACGATGAAATGCGATTATACTGTAAGGGGCCTTTTAAGAAAGCGCGTCTTAGGTTCTCGCCTTTTTCGTCATAGTAATCATGCCCACCTGGTAAAGAATCATGCTCAAAGCGAAAAGCGTAAATCTCTCTTCCTTTATGTTCAAAAAGACAGGCTTTAATCTTCCCTAAGCCGGCAGGTATACTATCGTTAACAAAACGCTCTTCATAAATCACCTTGAAACGGTCTCCCGGGTTGAGCTTGTAAAAATCAATAGTCCAAGCATAGATATCGGCCATTTTATAGGCTAGATTCACAGAAACACCAAGATCGTCAAAAGTATTAGAGAGATTGTCATTGATCACCCCTGATACTTCGCGCTCGTATAAGGTGGTAGGACGTTTTTTGGCTGCTGCCGAGATACTGTCCTGAAAATCGACTACGACATAGTCTTCGCGGTTTTTCTCATAAATAAATACCTGTGCGGCCTCTGTGGTATCTTTGGTTTTTAAAAGCACAAAGGGTTTGCCCACCTGTATACGACGAGTGTCAAAAACATCGGCCACAGAATCTGTGATTTGTTGAATGGTGGCATAGTCTACTTTGGCATCAAAAAGAATTTTACCAAAACTATCTCCAGGTTGCACCGTGTCCCGCTCTACCTCATAATCGTCTAAGACATAGCCGTATTCTTTGACAATTTCGGGAGGAGCCTCATAAATCGCTTCATTAGAAACCTCATTAGATGGGGAGTCTCCACAACCATAGAGGGTAATGATGCTTATCGGTAGTACTAAAAAGAAGTGTTTTAATTTCACAAATGATCTATTTCCATTAAACGTTCTGTCCCCAATTTGCCAATTCTTCTGCGGTCCAAACATCAGGAAAAAATATCCTGCGCTGATATTTGGGATGCATGTATTTTGTCCATTCACTTCCCCCGGTAGCTTCAACGACTTCTTGGCCGTTGTTCAAATAGTGATTTGCCGTGTGGTAGTGCGACATTACCCAAGTGACATTCACCGTATAATCGTAATGTCTCATGGCGGCTCGCAAATCTGCATCCTCTTGAACCGTCTGCGGAAGGCTCTTAAATTTGGCGTACAAATTTATGGTATTATATTCTTTTGTAAAGGCGATAAATTCGTTTTTATACTTTTCTTCAAACGCTTTTAACAAATACGACTTTTTACCCGTGTTATAATCTTTTCCAGCAGCTTGCCAATACAAGTGTTCTAGGGCGTGTTCATAAGGGGTGTTTCTGTCTATGTTTTCGCGAAAGCGCGCATCGATCAAATTGATCAAATCGGTACTGGCAAACTCAATTTTACGGTATTGTGCGCTTTGAAAACCACTTGCAGGGGTCAAGGTTTTTCTGAATTTCATATACTGTTCGAGATCCATTCCATCCTTCATTATAGCAAACGAACTAGTAAGCATGTCAAAATACCTACTAATGCGACCCAGCCTACTGCTAAAAAAAGCCGCGGTCAATGCTGGATGATGACACACCTGCTCTATCTCCCACAAGACGAGTTTAAAATAAAGCTCGGTGATTTGATGATACATGATAAATACATTCTCGTCTGGAAAACTCGTTCTTGGGTTTTGAAGACTGAGTAAGGTATCGGTATGTACATAATCCCAATATGTAATGGGTTTGCTTTGTAAAAGCCCTTCGAGATGATCGTCGAGATCCTGATCTATTTTTTCATATTTATCATCAAGTGCAGCGATGATTTTTTGAATATCTGGTTCTATTTTTCTCATGCTTGGTTGTTCTTTAGCGCTCTAGCTATCTTCATTGTAGGTATAGTCGTTAGTTATCAACGACAATTTTAAACGAATGTTTTAATCCTTTAAAGGCATCGAGATCTACTTTTAATGAACCTACAGCAAGACTTGCCTTGATACGTATAGGCGCCTTGTTATCATCATCACTAATCCATACCGTTAGACTCTCCTGTTCTTTAAACACTCGGCCCGATTCGACCATAGGCCGAAACTTCAAACACCTAATCTTTCCAAATTTGGTTCTAATGACCTCTTTGCCCAAATATCGCAATTTAAACGGATAGTTTTCTGAATCAAAAAACATGGTTAGCCCCGTCTCATCTCCAGGAGTTAAACTGCTGGTATCAAGGTTATTTCTCAAATAATAAAAGGCAGAAACCATATCCTGAACCCCTTGGGCGGTGGCTACGGTTTTTCGTTTGTTGTGTTTGCGGTTAAAAATATACGCCTTCTGATTTTTTTGATCAAAGTCTATAATTTTGTCTTTGGTATGCCCCCCTTCATTGATTTTCCTGACAAATTTGTAAGGCAAATCGGTATACTTGTCGATATAACTTTCGTAATAGTCTTCGACTTTAAAGAAAAAGCGTGAAATTCCAGTAGTTTCTCCAAAGCCTTTGACGTGATAGACCTCTTTTTGTTTATAGGTCTTTTGCTCTACTTTTAAAGTAGCATAACCTGCAGTAACAAGCCCGTAATGCACTCTAAACTTAAACCACTCACCATCGGTATAGGCTGGAGAGTGCGTTTGAGCAATCAACATATGACTACTCAACAAAAAAATACCACAAATCACTAACCAGCGGTGGCAATTTAGAAGCGGTATTTTTACAGTGTTGATACGTAGCATTTTGGGGTTTCATTTTGATTGATATCCAATCAAATACAATAGTTATTCCAAAAATAGGAATACTAAAAAACTTCGCCTTAGTTAAGACGAAGTTTTTAGAATTATATTGCCTTGTGGCTTATAATGTTCCTCTTGAGGCTTGTTCTCGTTCGATCGCTTCAAAAAGCGCCTTAAAATTACCCTTACCAAAAGACTGGGCTCCCTTGCGCTGAATAATTTCAAAAAACATGGTTGGTCTGTCTAAAACAGGTTTGGTAAAAATTTGCAATAAGTAACCTTCGTCATCACGGTCTATAAGTACCCCTAGCTCTTTTAATGGCGCAAGATCTTCGTCTATTTCTCCTACCCGATCCAAAACGGTGTCATAATACGATTCTGGAACGTATAAAAATTCTACCCCGCGATCTCGTAAGGCCGTTACCGTCTCGATGATATTATCTGTGGCCAAAGCGATATGCTGTACGCCAGCGCCGTTGTAAAAGTCGATATATTCCTCAATCTGGGATTTTTTCTTTCCTTCGGCTGGCTCGTTAATCGGGAACTTGATACGGCCATTGCCGTTACTCATTACCTTACTCATTAAGGCGGTATACTCTGTAGAGATGTCCTTGTCGTCAAAGGATACCAGTTGGGCAAAGCCCATCACATTGGCGTAAAACTCACACCACTTGTTCATCTCGTTCCAGCCTACGTTACCTACCATATGATCGATATACTTCAAGCCCGTGTCTTCTGGCCGAAATTGAGGGTTCCAGGCTTTATACCCTGGCAA
>PAUP01000038.1 GCA_002712765.1 Cytophagaceae bacterium
TAGTTTTCAACAAAAATGCCCCTTTTTCGATAATTGCATGCTATTTTAACAAAATAGATACGAATACGACGGCTATACTTAGATAGCTTGTAGTTTTCTTTTGGCTAGTAAGCGCCAATGACCTATCCCTATTAGGGTCCCTACCAAAGCGCCCACCAGTATATCACCAGGATAATGCACTCCAACATAAATACGGCTAAGAACAAACAAGAATGGCCAGATATAAAGTACATAAACCCATGTAAAACGATGTCGTAAGGCCAGTACAACAAAGGTCGTTACCGCAAAAGAAACTGCGGCATGACCTGAAAAAAAACTAAAATCAAAAGGAGATTGCAATACCCTAATCATCTCTGCCATATCACCGGCGTTATTGGGGCGTAACCGGCCTACCGAGTTCTTTACTCCTTCGGTAATACCAAGGCTTACAAAAACAGTCACAATGGTCAAAAATATACCGAGCAAGGCCCTTCTGCGCGAGTAAGCCAAGAAAAATAGCACAAACATGAATACATAAAAGGGTATCCAATGTTCAATTTGAGTTACGAAAATCCAAAATGCATCCCAACGTTCTATTCCGAGATTATTGAGAAAGATAAATAACTCACGATCCCACTGTTCGAGTTGTTGCCACATTAAAAGTTTCGTTTGATCGGCCCAGTGACATCATTAATGTCTTCTTTGGCCTTATCAATTTCTTTTTTTATGTCTTTGGTAATATCGACATCAATGCCGTGATCTTCGGCACTTTTGGTGATTTCAGATTTGATATCATTGGTAGCATCCTTAAGCTGACGCATTCCTTTACCAAGACCACGTGCAATTTCGGGTACCTTATCTGCACCAAAAACCATAATCACTATGAATATGATAAAAGCGATCTCTACGCCACTAATAAAGAGAAATGGAACTATCATAGCGCAAAGATAAGCATTGCCCTATACAATCGCCATAGATACAAATGCATAAATTTTTGATTTTGGCACACCTACACCCAATATTGAGATACAAAAAAACGGAATGATAAGAACACCATTCCGTTTGTACATTTTGCGCTATTTGCTTTCGCGAAAGCATGACCTAAAAGGATTCAAGACCAAAGCGAGCACATAGCGATTAAGTCTATGACTTATTCCTTGATTTTCTCTTTGAACTTATCAAATTCTCCAAGCTTTTTAGGTTTTGGCCAGCTGTTGTTATCGGTATCAATATCTGCTGTTTCCAAATCAGGATCTACCGTAATCTTTACAATCTCCTTATCTGAAGCCAAGGCTTTACTTACCTGAGAATCATTCTTACGCCAGATTTGTGCAGGATAGGTCACCTTTTCCTTCGTACCATCGGCATATTCATATTCGACAATAATAGGCATCGGGATACCTCCTGGCTTTTCAAAAACAATTTGATACAAGTGTTTTGGCGCTTCCATATTGGCACGCTCTTCTGGAGTAAAGTTATCCATCATATACTCCTTTAATGTAGGCGCATTTTCTAGCATAGACTTCCCTTTCATGGCAGGGTCAAACTCTTCGCTATCTTCGTCTACTACATATACAGCATCTATAGTACTTGGATCTGTAATACCATAACGAGCCAATAACTCTTTACCTTCTTTGGTAGCTTTGTCTGTAACATAGTATGATTTTACCTCTTTCACTCCGATATCAACATACTCTGTACTGTAAAACCATCCTCTCCAGTACCAATCCAAATCTACAGCCGATGCATCCTCCATGGTGCGGAAGAAATCATCTGGGGTTGGGTGTTTAAACATCCAGCGCTGTGCATAGGTTTTAAAAGCATGATCAAATAATTCTGGTCCCATTACCGTCTCTCTTAAAATGTTAAGCGCTGTAGCGGGCTTACCATAAGCGTTTGCCCCTAGGCTAAACGCATTTTCAGGATTGGACATTATAGGCGCGATACGCTCTTGATTACCTTTCATATAAGGAACAATCTTAGATGGCGCTCCTCTTCGTGAAGGGTATTTTTCATTGGGCGCTATGGCCGAAGGATATTTCTCTCCAAACTCCTGCTCGGTGAGGTATTGCATAAAGGTATCTAATCCTTCATCCATCCAGCCCCACTGACGCTCGTCACTATTTACAATCATTGGGAAATAGTTGTGTCCTACCTCGTGAATTATCACAGAGATCATCCCGTATTTTACACGATCACTATAGGTGCCGTCTTCATTAGGACGCCCGTAGTTCCAACAAATCATTGGATACTCCATCCCTTGTCCTTTGGCGTGTACAGAAATAGCCTTAGGATAAGGATAGTTAAAGGTAAACTTTGAATAGGTATCAAGCGTTTGAACAACGGCTTTAGTCGAATACTCTTCCCATAATGGATTTCCTTCTGGTGGATAAATCGAAATCGCCATCACATTGCGCTCCGGAAAACGAACAGCCTGAGCATCCATAATATAACGTCTAGAAGAAGTAAAGGCAAAATCACGTACATTCTCGGCGCGTAGCTTCCACGTTTTAGAACTTCTTGACTTTCCTGCCGCTATTTGCTCGGCTTCTGCTTGTGTTCTAATGATAACAGGCTTGTCAAAAGACTTTTGAGCTTGCTCCCAGCGTTTGTACTCTTCTTTGCTGTAAACGTCTTTTAGGTTAACGATCTCTCCAGTTCCGTCGAGAAGATGGTCTGCAGGAACAGTGATGTCTACCTCATAATCTCCAAAGGGTAACGCAAATTCTCCATTACCCCAAAACTGATAGTTTTGCCAGCCTTCCACATCGTTGTATACCGCCATTCTCGGGAAAAATTGAGCAATGATATATCCTCTGTTTCCATCGGCATAAGTTTCATACCCAGAACGCGCGCGGTTTACCGTGTGATCTGGTATGTTGTAATTCCAACGAATAGTAAATGCATAGGTATCGCCTGCTTTTAAAGGCTCGGCCATATCGATGCGCATCATAGTCCAGTTAATCGTGTACTTAAGTGGCTTCCCATCTTTAGACACCTCGGTAATTTTGAATCCACCTTCAAAAGGAGCCCCCATATATTGACCAACAAAACCACCGGTTTGAGCTACAGGCGAAATCCCACTGCCATTTTTGTCTTTGGCTGGAGAATCTGGTGCTCTTACATTTTGATCTAATTGTACCCATAGGTATTCTAGATCATCTGGTGAATTATTGGTATAGGTAATTTTTTCGACGCCTGTAATGGTTTGAAGATCATCGTTGAGATCGATTTTCATTTCATAATCGGCGGTGTTTTGGTAATACGCATGACCAGGGGCGCCCGAAGCCGTACGGTATTGGTTTGGCGTAGACATATCGGTATAAAGCTGACGAAATTTATTGACATTTTCATGTCCTCCTGGACGCTCTTCGGTGTCAGTCTCCTGCGCAAAGGCTGTCATACCAAAGAAAGTAAGCACAGCAAAGCAGGCAATTTTAATAGGATTCATAAGTTGTTTTTGAATTTAATTTAAAGGCTAAAAATAGGTATTCAGATCGGCTTTTGTGAAATTATTCTGAAAAGTTTAACACGGCTTTGGCATTTCCATTTTCGAGTAATAAACTCTTCTTTTTTCCATAAATTTCGGTGTGCATCATGTTTTTTTGCTCAGGAAAAAGATCCATAAGCAAGGTGTTCTCTATGATCAAATTTTCGACCTTTGCTATCCCTTCGATTTCTGAGTACACCACCACATAATCATCTTCATATTCCTTTCCCAAGACAGTTAGCCTTTGTTTCTGGCCATTCAAAGTAATTTCCAATTTGGCCTGCATGTATTTTTCGAGATAACGATCTAGTAAGGCTTGATCTGCTGTAGCATCAACGATGATAGCGCTGTCATATCGCTCTTGAAGTACATCTTCCAAATCATCGTAAAACAATCGGGTAATCATTTGAAGCGAAGCCGCCTTTTCATTGTAGGCCAAGTCGGTGACACTGAGATAGTATTTATGTGCTGTTGCAGCGAGTAGTAGTGGAGCAAACAGACACAAGAGCATTACTTTTTTCATAGGGTATAGATTTTCGCTTAAAGCGAAATAATAATTTTGATTTACATCGTTCTTATTTCAAAAAATGTGCCGCTAATCTTCTTCCCTTAGGCTATTGTATTGTTTTGACTTTTGCATCATAAAATCAAGCAAACCTAAAGCATCACCTTGATCGACATAATTTTTGGCAGTTTCATCCTCGAAGACATAGTATACAAAATCTTCGATGCGTTCTTTGTCGATATTGAGCTCTTTCATATACAAGGTATCCGAAAATTGATATCGGGTGCGTTGGACCTTTTGTTCAAACCTACTTACAGCAATGTGTTTTTTGAGCATCTTAAGTCGTCCTGTAATCGCGTTGATTAAACCGTCTAGTGGTATGCCTGACCCACTGGTGACAGCCGTGTAATAGCGACGTTCTTCGACGGTGCGTTTTGGAGCAGTATTGCGCGGCAGCCCTAAGTCTTCGGGATATAACTGAGGCTGGCCCTTGGTAAGGGTAGCATCTTTAGATAAGTTTCCAGAAAGATCGATATTACTTATTTCGACCTCTTGTAGCTGATTGATTTTAGGGATGAGATAAAGCGAAATTCGCTTGCGGTTAAACATGGTCTGATTGACCACAAATTGCCGAGACTCATATTGAATAGCACTGATATTCACAGTGTCATTTACACTTACCTCCAGCTCAAAGGTACCGTCTGTTCTTGTAGTAGTACCTTTTCGTTTGCTCAAATTTACCACATTGAGCGACGATTTATCAATAGTGTCATTGAGCACCTTACCCGCTAACAGGACGGTATCCTGAGCCAGTAGAGCTGTACCCGTCAAAAGAAACACACTACATATCAATACTATTTTTAGCTTCATACCATCATTTTTTAGGGGTGTGTTTTGACAACTCTTTTTGCTTCAAAGTTATAAAGGATTTTGATTGATGTTGAAAATACATAAACAAATCTAGCAAGGTGCCTTTTTTAACGTTTTCTCTAGCCTTGTCGTCGCTCCAGGCATAGAAGACAAAATCATCAATCCATTCTGGGCGTAGTTGCCATTGCTGTATATAGATGGAGTCAGAAAATAGCGTTCGTATCTTGTCTACCTCGGTCTGAAAATTGGAAACAGCTATGTGTTTTTTTAATCGATTGGTCTTGCCCGTAATCCCATTTATTACGGCAAGCAGCGGGATATCTAGCCGCATATTGTACCTACCTACCATATCTGGACCTCTGGTAGTCGCTGTATAGAGTCGTCGCTCTTCTTTAGTTCTCTTTGAGGCAGTATTGGCAGGTAGATTGGCTCGCTTTGCATCATATACTTTTTTTGAATCAAATCCTGCCCCATCTCGTAGTAAGCTACCACTTAAAGACAAATCATATATAACAACTTCTTCTAAAGCTGTTACTTTAGGGAGGAGATATAGTGCTAACTGCGCCCTTTGGAATATGGTATTGGTGATCTTAAACTGTTTGGATTCATACTGTACAGCATTAATCAGAAGTGTATCTCCTTTACTTACATCTATTTCGAATGCACCAGTGCTAGTGGTGATCACTCCCATTTCTTTATTGAGATTGACAATAGTAATATCAGAAGTACCTAGTGAATCGTTCAGAATTTGACCTTGTAATACGACCACGGCTCGATCTTGTGCGTTTATGGCTTGCGCACCGCACAAAATAATACCAAACAAAAAACACAAACACCTCATCAAATTACTGTTTTGTTTTTTGAAGGGATTGATCTTTCTGCTCTCGGGCTTTTAACCTGAGGTAGATAGGTGCTTTTTCTATAAAAAATTGGAGTAGCGCTATTTTATCATTCGTATTAACAGCGTTTTCCCTTAACTCATCTTCAAAACAAAAAAAGACAAAATCGTCTATAAGTGCTTCGGGTATGTGCAAGGTCTCAATGTAGATACTGTCATTAAATTTTGCACGATTACGATCTACCTTGGCCTGAAATTGAGCCACTTCAAGATGTTTTTTAAAGCGTTTATAATCCCCATTTAAAAGACTGATCAAGCTGCCTAAAGCACCTGCGCCACCAGTAACCCCATAAAAGCGCCGCTCTTCTGCAGATCTATAGGGAGCGGTCTTCCCTGGGATACCAAAATCGCTGGCGAGGTATTGTTTTTGAAGCTCCGTGGTTTTTACATCCTGTTTTAAATTCCCCGAAAGGGAAATGGAAGATAATCGCACCTCATCTAAGGCAGTAATCTTAGGAATCATATATAATTGCAGTCGTGCTCTACCAAGGATTGACTCACTAATCACTAAACGTCTTGGCTCGTATTGTACGGCGGTCAAATGCAGTGTATCTCCAAGACGTACTTCAATTTCAAAGCGTCCTTCTGGTGTGGTAATGGTTCCTTTTTCACGGCTTAGATTAACAATGGTTATACCGCTATTATCTAGCGTGTCATTGAGAATTTGACCTTTCAAAATAGCCAATTCTTGCCCTTGGGCACTTATAAAAAGTCCCATCAATATGTAACACAGTAAGCGTTTCAAGAATTACTCTTTGGAAGCTTTGTAAGATTTTCGTTGCACTAGTAAAAACTCAATCAAGTCGAGCTCTCTACCCTTTTTTAGAAGTTCGGCATCCAAGCCTTGTGCTTCGGCGTAAAAAATAAAAGGTCCTATTTCTTCGATATCGAGTTTAAAGTTCTTTTTAAAAAAAGTATCATCATACATGGTACGCAATTCACTATCGACATTAACAGCTATAGCATTTTTGTCAATGACATATCGATCTCGTTTTTGAAAAATCGCTTTAAAGATATTGACAAAATTTAGTCCATTTTGAAAATTAAATCCCTCCATAGCTTCGTTTTCGACACTAGTCTGGGCATCGGCGACAATCTCGTATTTATTTTCAATCTCGTAAAGCGACACTTCTGGGAAAGGATTGATACGCGTGGTTTTCACTTTACCTATATCTACGGTGATATTTCCAGACAAATCATAGGGTGTTACAATAACATCATCGAGCACGGTAAGATTTTCTATTAATTCTAAGCGCATTTTTTGCTTGGCAATTATCCCTTCGTCTATAACCACGATGACATCATTGTACTGCAAGGCGCTAAAAATAACACGATCATTCTCACCCATTTTTAAGGTAAAATACCCCTCCTCGTCTGTAATGGTACCTTGATTTGAAGAGGTATTATAAACTGTTATGCCTTCATTATCGTCGCCATCTGGAACGAGAATTTGACCTTTAACCGCAATTCTAAAATCTTGCGCGCTCAGACCTAAGGTCAAAAAAAGAAATAGGAAGTAGAGTTTTCTCATATTGTAGTTTTATTTCAGGTTAAAGAAACGACAGGAAGTCCTAGCAAAAACTTAATTGATGCCTAAACTTTTGTTAAGAGGCTCTTTCCTTAAATTTACAACAAACTATCGAGATTGTTTGTTGTAAATTCTAAATCTATGTCCAAAAATTTATTAATCGCGAGTACCTCTACTGTCTTTGGAAGTGGGTTTCTTGAGTACTTACTACCTCAATTAAAAAAACACTTTGAGGGCTGCAAGACTTTGTTGTTTATTCCATATGCCCGTCCTGGAGGAATAAGCCATGATGCCTATACCAACAAGGTAGGTACTGTTTTTAATGCCTTAAACATTAATGTAAGAGGCATACATACGTATTCAAATCCCGTCCAAGCGGTCGCAGAGGCAGACGCTATATTTACAGGAGGTGGTAATACTTTTGTACTTGTTAATACCTTGTATCAATTAGAATTAATGCGCCCACTTAGAGATGTCTTGCTAAGCGGCACTCCTTATCTTGGCACTAGTGCCGGTAGCAACATCTGTGGTTTGACCATACACACCACAAATGATATGCCTATCATATATCCGCCCTCGTTCAAAACCTTAGGCGTTTTACCATTTAATATAAATCCTCACTATTTAGATCCTAAAGAAAATGACACACATATGGGAGAGACTAGAGAAACACGCATCAAGGAGTTTCACGCATTTAACAATGTGCCTGTTGTGGGTTTGCGGGAAGGAAGCTGGCTAGAAGTTACCGATAACACTATACGATTAAAGGGGAAGCATACAGCGCGAGTATTTGAAAAAGACCTCTTGCCCTATGAAGTGCAGTCTAACACCCTACTTGACCTACAATAAAAAAAGGCCTTGTTTACACAAGACCTTTTTGAGCGGGAGACCGGGTTCGAACCGGCGACATTCAGCTTGGAAGGCTGACGCTCTACCAGCTGAGCTACTCCCGCTGATAGACAGCACAAAAATAGCTTTTTTTTCAAAATAGAAAAGCCTATCTCCTAAATTTTGACATGAATTTGAGCTGTGATTTGTGCCCTTCAAACCAAGTACAAATCTTACTAAACCCCACATTATCTTTAACTTGCTCGGGGTCAATCCTTTTGTGCTTCTTGAGATACGCATTCAAGTACTACACCTTTTCTATGGCCTATGCTTTTAAATGAATAATTTTTGTAATAGAGCGCAACTATAGGCTTGGTTTTATTAATTTTAGCTAAAAAGCGAATGGACATTCAGCATAAAGAGACAGATCAACGTGGCTTCTTTTTTATAAAAGGAGAACGAGGTGTAATATCAGAACTGACCTACACCAAAGAAGAAGGAGTCCTTACCATAGATCATACAGAAACTAAGATCCCTCAAGAAGGTAAAGGTTTGGCTTCAAAACTTGTAGCTGCTGTGGTTGATTATGCCAGAGAACATCGCTATACAATTGAACCGCTCTGTCCCTTTGCCGAGGTACAGTTTGACAAACATCAAGAATACAAAGATGTGCGCGCTTAAATCCCTTACTGTACAATCTACACGCTTGTTACTTCGGCCTTTTAGAGATGATGATGCCACAGCGCTATTGGCCCTAAATTCAGACCCCAAAGTATTAGAATTTACAGCAGATGCACCTTTTCAAGATAAAGCAGACGCCTTAGACTTTATCAAAACCTATCGCAAAGATACACCAGCGGGTCTAGGTCGATATGCTGTTATACGCCGTCAGGACGAGGAATTTTTAGGATGGTGTGGTCTTAAATATCATCCCGAAGCCGATGTGGTAGATCTTGGATATCGATTTTTCCAAGCGCATTGGAATAAAGGCTATGCCACCGAAGCAGCCAATGCGATGATTACTTATGGTTTTGACCGTTTAAAATATCCTTTTTTGGTAGCGCATTCGCACATCAAAAACTTTGGCTCTCAAAAGGTATTAGAACGTTGCGACTTTAAACAGATCAAACAAATTACCTACGACAACCAACCCGCTTTTTTGTACAAAAAAGATAATCCAGAGTATAGTATTAAAGAAATTTCGGCTCGGCAAACGTGGCCTGTGCGCCATCCCGTTTTGCGTAAAGGCCGACCTTTAGAAGAGGTCTATATGCAAGCCGATGAAGCCCCAACCACCTTTCACTTAGGGGTATATTACAAAAAAGAGCTCGTAGGAGTGGCCAGTTTTATGGAGGATACTCATCCCGATTTTGAAGGAAAACAAGCACGCCTTAGAGGTATGGCCGTGCTACCAGACTATCGCAAAAAAGGGTTGGCTGGACTCTTATTAAAAAAAGGAGAAAACCTATTACGACAAAAGGACAAAGACCTGCTTTGGTTCAATGCCCGCATAGTGGCACTGTCTTTTTACAAAAAAATGGGATATCAAACCATTGGTTCAGAATTTGATATACCTTTGGTTGGACCTCATTATGTGATGAAAAAAAACTTATAATGCTCAGAACACTCATTACACTCTTCTTACTATTGCCTGCCGTTCTAACCCTAGTATACAGTCAAGAACGTATTTCAGAGGCACAATTATTAGGTCAAGGACAACCCAAACTGATCGAGGGAGAAGGATATCGACTACGACCAGAAGCAGCGCTGGCCTTTGAGCGGATGAAAAAAGCAGCGCTCAAGGACGGTATTTCCATTAAAGTGGTTTCTTCCTATCGCGATTATGCCCATCAAAATCGTATTTGGGAAAGAAAATATAAACGCTTTCGCGAAAGCGGCCTCCAACCCAAACAAGCGATAGAAAAAATTATCGCCTATTCTACCATTCCAGGCACTTCAAGACATCATTGGGGTACCGATATCGATTTAATTGATGCGGCTCCTAAAGTAGACGGAGATGTCTTGGTGGCTTCAAAATTTCATGGCACAGGCCCTTTTTGTAAATTCAAACAATGGATGGATGAGCACGCCAATAGTTTTGGCTTCTATTTGGTCTATACCGATGTCTTAGACAGAAAAGGA
Organism: Cytophagaceae bacterium; assembly: GCA_002712765.1. Classification (GTDB taxonomy): domain Bacteria; phylum Bacteroidota; class Bacteroidia; order Flavobacteriales; family Flavobacteriaceae; genus Dokdonia. The sequence goes on from PAUP01000038.1 coordinate 10,241, forward strand.
TTTAAGTACGAACCTTGGCACTACAGCTATGCCCCCTTATCGATTAACTATCTCAAAGCCTATAATCGTCTAGATATACAAGGTCGTTTGACCGCGGCTCAACTCATGGGAAGTACTCATTTTACACCCTCATTTGTGAGTGGGTATTTGCAAGAGCATATCAACGATATTAATCCTGAGCTTAAAGAGTAAGTTTTATAAGGTTTCTATCAACTTTTTTTCGGCAAGAGCTTCTTTAAAATCGGAGCGGCTTTGCAAGGCCTTTGCAATCCAGCGTTGTGCGTTATCTTTATCCTGCTTATGGCGGTAGATTTGCGCCATTCTAAAATAGGCCCAATCTTTAGGCACCCCATCCTTTACCGTATACTGTTCTATATACCGATGCAAACATGCAATACCCTGATCTAACCCTATGCCATATTGCCCTGCAACTTTACCTAATTGATAGTGCAATCTGTTATTATCTTGATGTTTTTGTTGAGCTTGCTGTAGGGTAGTGATGGCCTGCTCGGGCTGATTTTGTTTTTCATAATGCTCATAGAGCTTTGTATAACAAGTAACAGACCCACCTATAGCCACTGCTTCTTTATAATTGCGTTCGGCTTCTTTGGGTTTATTAGAGTACTCTGCAATATATCCTTTGGCGAGATAACCATCTACGGGAGATATTGCCATAAGTTCGTTGGCATAAGTTAAAGCCTTAAACTCGCTTCCGCCTACAATCCCAGGCAACTGCATATAGAGTTCTACTAAGGCCCAACGCACCTCGACATGATTTCTATCCAAACGGGCAGCGGTGTGAAAAGCTTCTTTGATATCTCCAATGAGTCCTAGGGCACGTAACTTGTTAATTTCAAGGGCCTTCATCCCCATAACGCCACCATATTTGTAATGGTAATTAGCCACCTTAGGTTGTAAGGCTACCAATTGCTCGTAATAAGCAATGGCCGTGTCCCACTCCTTGGCATAACCAGAGATATCACCTAGGTATTCTATGGTTTTAAGATCCTTTGGATGCGCTTTGAGGTACTGTTTAAATAAAGGTGCCGCTTTGGCGTATTCCTGATTGTTGTAGTAGGCTTGCGCTTTCGCGAAAGCGTCCATACCCCCATTAAGCTGCTGAGCCTGAGCATTGATCGTTGTAGCACTAAGCCACAAACCTAAGACGATTAAAAATATACGATAGTTCATGCGATGCAAATATGCAAAATGCCTGCCAAACATACCTTAGTTTTTTGGTGGATATTTTGAGTAGAGTTTGGCAACAACTTTCTCCATATGAGCGGCTCTTTTCTCTGGAGTACTTTGTAGACTGCGACTGCTTTCGGTATAAGCCTCCCATACTATTGTATTGCTTTTGGCATCAATGATCACCAAGGTAAGTTCCCACTCCTGCTGTTGTCTACCCACAGGAATACCTCCTCCTACACTCACCCCTAGATTGCCACCAGCACTTCCTACGCCTACCCCTAGTTGCGTTGGAGAATCACTGGTAAAGATGTTGGTATTTGTTTGTAACCAGAGATCGGGAGTTTCAGATTTGGAAAGACCACGCAGCGCGAGCAGGCTGTCAGAATATTTGATAAAGCGTCGTTTGTCCAATTCTGAAAAATCTCGGTCTTGACCAAAGTCATAATTATAGGTATACACGCTATCAAAGTCAAAGGAATCGTCGTAGTCATGCGAGACATACACAGACCGACATCCAAAACAGCAACAGCTAATGAGAAGTATTAATAGGTATCGCATTTTCAAGATTTCTAATGTGATAACCTATAATATACGGCTTTGTTGTATAAGCGCGCTATTTATTGAGCATTTGCCACAGTTTATCTTTTAAGGCGGTTAATCCTTGTTGGGTCACTGCCGAAATAAACAAATAGTCTATAGGCAACTCGGCATCGAGTTCTTGGGTGAGCTCGACACGTAGCTCATCATCTAACATATCGCTTTTGGTAATAGCGATAAGTCGCTCTTTATCCAGCATTTCTGGATTGTACTTTTGCAATTCATTGAGCAAGATCTCATATTGTCCAGAAATGCTGTCGGCATCGGCAGGTATCATAAACAACAAGGTAGAATTACGCTCTATATGACGTAAAAACCGATGTCCAATACCCTTCCCCTCTGAAGCGCCTTCAATAATTCCTGGAATATCTGCAATGACAAAGGTTTGATAATCTCGGTATTGCACAATACCTAGATTGGGTTTGAGGGTTGTAAATTCATAATTGGCAATTTTGGGTTTGGCCGCAGTAATTACAGATAATAACGTAGATTTTCCCACATTAGGAAAACCAACCAAACCTACATCGGCTAGCACTTTTAACTCTAGGGTAAGTGAGACTTCATAACCGTCGATACCAGGTTGTGCATAGCGCGGGGTTTGATTTACTGAATTTTTAAAATGCCAATTACCTCGACCCCCCATACCGCCTTGGGCGGCAATAAATTCTTGTCCATCTTCTGTAATTTCAAAAATCACCTTGTCTGTCTCGGTATCTTTAATCGTAGTACCCAAGGGAACGTCAACATAAAGATCTTCACCGTCCTGACCCGTAGATCGTGATTTGGATCCGTTACCGCCATGACCGGCTCTCAGGTGTCTTTTAAATTTTAGGTGTAAAAGCGTCCACAGATTTTCCTTCCCTCTAATAATAATATGACCGCCACGGCCACCATCACCACCATCAGGACCTCCTTTTTCAATAAACTTCTCTCGATGCAAATGCGCCGAACCTGCCCCGCCATTACCAGAGGTAACGTGAAGTTTAACATAATCAACAAAATTTCCTTCTGTCATATCGTCCTGCTTTTTTGTTGGTGTATCTTCTAGGCCATCTTTATACAACGACTAAGAACCCATAATTTACATTATCGCTTTGTTGGAGATTCTCTACAATTGATCGATCACATCGCTAAGACGCGCTGTGATTTCTTCAACACTACCTACACCATCGACACCGTGGTACTTATCCTGCTGCTCGTAGAACTCTTTTAAAATAGCCGTTTCGGCATAATATACAGCAATGCGATTACGGATTACGGCCTCATCGGCATCATCGGCACGCCCAGAGGTCTTACCGCGCTCAAGTAAGCGTTGTACCAATACCTCATCGTCTACCTCTAGCGCTACCATGGCTGCGATTTCTGTACCCATTCCTTCAAGTAGCTCTGCCAAAGATTTTGCCTGAGCCTCAGTACGCGGAAATCCGTCAAAGATAAAACCATTGGCATTAGGGCTTTTTTCTACCTCTGCCTTAAGCATATCTATAGTTACCGAATCTGGCACTAATTGACCTTTATCCATATAAGACTTGGCAAGGGTGCCAAGCTCGGTACCATTTTTAATATTATATCTAAAAACATCACCGGTCGAAATGTGAACCAAGTGGTATTTCTCTTTTAAGACTTCAGCTTGTGTACCTTTTCCAGCACCTGGAGGGCCGAACAATACTAAATTTTTCATCTGTGCTTGTTTTAATTTGTAAATAGCCGTCAGATTACGGCCCAAACCATTGTAATCGAGACCAAAACCTACTACAAAATCATTAGGTATTTCTAACCCTATAAAATCAATAGCATATGGTTTCTGATAGGCTTGTGGTTTATAGAACAGCGTGGCAATACTAAAGCTTGCTACTTCTTCCTGTTCGAGTATTTGGATTATTGTTTCTATTGTGTTTCCGGAATCAACAATGTCTTCTACCACGATGACATCTCTACCTTTGAGTGAGGGCTCTGCGCCCATGACCGTAAAAACTTCATCTTTTTGTTTTGTCCCGTCATAACTGGCCACTTTTATAAAACTCAATTCGCATTCGCCATCAAATTTTTTGATCAATTCGGCGGCAAAGAGAAAGGCGCCATTGAGCACGGTCAAAAATACAGGTCGCTGTTGCGCATAACGATCATTTAATCGCACGGCAACACCGTTTACGGCTTGTTGCACCTCAGTTTTTGAGATACATTTTTCGAATACTAAATCGTGTAATTGGACTGTTTTCATATCGCTCTAGACTGCGCAAAGATACCATACGTAAGTTATATATCTTTACTTCGGTTCTCAAATTCTTAAAATGGCGATAAACCTCCAAATGTTGTTAAAGGCATTGGCTGTTTTCTGAATTCGTTTTTTGTATTTTTGAAACTCAGATAATAGCTTTCGCGAAAGCGTGCAACTTATGAAAAACTACTTCTCTTCTTCCTTCAAACTAGGCATATTAGGCGGTGGTCAATTGGGCAAAATGATGCTTTATGACACACGCAAATACGATATACAAACCTATGTGATTGACCCCAGTGATGCGGCGCCTTGCAAAATAGCCTGTGATCATTTTGAGCAGGGCAGTTTGATGGACTACGATACGGTTTATCAATTTGGACAAAAGGTAGACCTGCTTACCTTCGAGATTGAAACGGTCAATGTTGAGGCGCTTGAGGCCTTAGAAAAAGAAGGAAAAGCGGTGTATCCACAAGCTGCTGTCTTGCGTAAAATTCAGGACAAGGGCGTTCAAAAACAATACTACAAAGATCACAATATACCCACTGCAGCCTTTGAGCGTCACTCCAATAAAGACGCATTGATGCAGCACTTACCAGATATGCCTTTTGTTTGGAAGTCTTGTACAGGAGGTTATGACGGTAAAGGGGTGGCCGTAATACGAGAGCAATCAGATTTAGAAAATCTGCCAGATGTCGCCTGTATTGCCGAGAAGATGATTCCCTTTAAAAATGAGCTGGCTGTCATTGTAGCTCGTAATGTATCTGGAGAGGTCAAAACCTACCCTGTTGTAGAAATGGAATTTCACCCAGAAGCCAATCAGGTAGAATATGTGATCTGTCCAGCTCGAATTGATCCAGAAGTTTCAGAAAAAGCACGGGCTGTTGCGACAAAGGTATCTAAGGCTTTTGAGCATGTAGGTCTTCTCGCTGTAGAAATGTTTCAAACCGAAGACGATACTATTTTAGTAAATGAGGTTGCCCCAAGACCTCACAACAGTGGGCATTATAGCATAGAAGGCAGCTTTACCAACCAATTTGAACAACACTTAAGAGCCATACTCGATTTACCGCTGGGAAAGACCGAAAGTAAACTAGGCGCTGTTATGGTCAACTTGGTAGGGGCCGAAAATCATACGGGCGATGTCTACTATCAAAACATTGAAAAAATTATGACCATGGATGGTGTAACGCCACACATCTATGGTAAAAAACAAACCAGACCCTTTAGAAAAATGGGGCATGTCACTATAGTTGATCACGATTTGGCGGCCGCGCGAAAAACGGCCGAAAAAGCTAAGAAGTCAATTCGGGTGATCAGTCAATAATAAGCTCAATTAAAATCTCACTTAATATGAAAGTAGGCGTTATAATGGGAAGTACCAGTGATCTTCCAATCATGCAAGATGCGGTAGATGTGCTCAAAGAATTAGGCATAGAGACCGAAATTGACATTGTGAGTGCACACCGTACTCCAGACAAATTATTTGATTACGGAAAGCACGCACACCAGCGCGGGATTCATGTCATTATTGCTGGAGCCGGAGGTGCTGCCCACTTGCCCGGTATGATCGCATCACTATCACCGCTTCCGGTTATTGGAGTGCCCGTAAAATCACGTAATTCTATCGATGGATGGGATTCGGTATTGTCGATCTTGCAAATGCCCGGCGGGGTTCCTGTAGCTACAGTTGCTCTTGATGGCGCAAAAAATGCGGGTATTTTGGCCGCTCAGATTTTGGGGGCAACCCAGACTGAGATTAGACAACGCATACTCACATACAAAGAAGGACTTAAACAAAAGGTAATAGATGGAGCCAAAAACCTCTAGAAGCAAAGACCGCCCCATAGAGGAGCGGTCTTTATCAATGCTTATACGGGGGAATGAAATCTTATTTATTAACCATTCTAAATATTAATCAAACCTTCTCAAGCATTGAGTGGGGGAATTATTTTTAACTTAAACTCGAGTCAAAATTAAAAAGGGTCGAGATTAGGCACTGCAATTATAAGAATTTTCTTGTATTTATCGATTTAAAGTACAAATAATTCGATCAAATACACAAATTATAGCATATTTTTAACAATGACTGACATTTCTTTAACTTCAAACCCATTACTGCAACCTTTTGATGAAGCCCCCTTTTCTAAGATAGAGCATCATCATTTTCAACCTGCTATTGAGGAAGCTATACGCCTTGGTCGCAAGGAAATAGACAACATTACAAATCAAACAGCTGCTCCAACTTTTGATAATACTATTGCAGCTTTAGATTATGCAGCTGCCCAGTTAGATCGTGTATCCAGTATCTTTTTTAATCTCAATAGTGCAGAGACCAATGAGGAGATTCAAGAGATAGCACAACGCGTATCACCACTGCTCACCGAGTTTGGTAATGACATCACATTAAATGAAGCATTGTTTGCACGTATTAAAAAGATATACGCTCAAAAAGACGCTTTGGATCTTTCGGAAGAACAAAAAACCTTACTCGAAAAAAAGTATAAGAGTTTTTCTAGAAACGGTGCCAATCTAAGTGAGGACAAGAAAAATCGTTTGCGTCAAATAGATACCCAATTGGCCAAGTTATCGCTACAATTTGGAGAAAATGTACTGGCCGATACCAACGCCTTTGAACTACATCTCACTCAAGAAGACCAACTCGCGGGGCTACCCGACAGTGCCAAAGAAGCCGCTGCTGCTTTGGCCAAGAGCCAAGACAAAGAGGGCTGGCTGATCACTTTGGATTATCCGAGTTATATTCCATTTATGAAATATGCCCAGCGCAGAGATTTGCGCAAAAAACTCTCTCTAGCCTTTGGCAGTAGAGCCTTTCACGACGATGATAATGACAATCAAAACAACGTATTAGAAATTGCTAACCTTCGTCATGAGCGGGCGCAATTATTGGGCTACAAATCCCATGCTCACTTTGTACTCGAACAACGCATGGCCAAGACTCCAGAAAAAGTCACCTCTTTCTTAGAGAATTTACTCGATAAAGCCAAACCAGCTGCGCAGCGAGAATTTGCCGAATTATCCAATTTTGCGCAAGTCGAAGATGGGATAGATACTTTACAAAAATGGGATGGCGCCTTTTATGCCGAAAAATTAAAAAAGCAATTATTTGATCTCGATGACGAGGCCTTAAAACCCTATTTCAAACTAGAGAACGTGATTGCTGGTGTCTTTACCGTAGCCGAAAAATTATTTGGCCTACAGTTTAAAGCGGTAGATGATGTCGAGGTATATCACCAAGATGTAAAAACGTATCGTGTTTATGATCAGGATGAGCGGTATATCGCTTTGTTTTATGCCGACTTTCACCCGCGTAAAGGCAAGCGAGGCGGGGCGTGGATGACGTCTTTTAAGGGACAAATGATTAAAGATGGTGTCAATCATAGACCGCATATCTCAAATGTGTGCAACTTTACGCCTTCTACACCTACAAAACCTTCTTTGTTAACCTTTAACGAGGTAACTACGCTTTTTCATGAATTTGGACATGGATTGCATGGCATGCTCGCCAATACCACCTATCCAAGTTTGTCTGGCACCTCGGTATTTTGGGATTTTGTTGAACTGCCCTCACAGGTGCTCGAAAATTGGTGTTATCAACAAGAAGCCTTAGAACTTTTTGCACATCACTACGACACTGGTGAGGTTATCCCGATGGAGCTCATCCAAAAGATCAAAGCCTCGGCTACCTTTCACGAAGGTATGCAAACAATGCGGCAACTCAGTTTTGGTATGTTAGATATGGCTTGGCACGGTAGCGATCCTAGTACAATTACCAACGTCAAGGCTTTTGAAACAGCCGCTTTTGCTCCAACCCGATTGTACCCAGAAACCCCAGAAACCTGTATGAGTACTTCTTTTAGTCATATTTTTCAAGGAGGGTATGCTGCCGGATATTACAGTTATAAGTGGGCCGAAGTACTGGATGCCGATGCCTTTGAATTTTTTAGTGAGCAAGGCATTTTTAATAGTGCTATTGGATCATCATTCCGGGAGCACGTCTTGTCAAAAGGAGGCACCGAAGACCCAATGCTTCTCTATAAGCGCTTTAGAGGGCAAGAGCCACAAGCCGATGCCTTATTGCGAAGAGCAGGTCTTATAGAAAAGAAATAAGTGGCTTATTGTTTGTTTTTTAAGGCAATCCACTTAGACATGTATTTGCTGGCTCTCAGCTGGTGAAAATGCAACATTTGCCCTGTAAAATTGGCCTGGCGGTGTGCTGACAGTCGTGCTTGTATTTGCAGCATTTTATCGATTAAGGCTGGAGCATGTCTTTGTTTTTGAAAACGTGTATTGACAATTTCTACACCTTGTCTTTGTGCCTCGAGCCATAATTGAGGGCTGGTGTATAATGCTATGGCCGCTTTCGCGAAAGCTAAAGGCTCATCTTCTACCCTACCACACCAGCGGGTCGTATCATACATGCCCTCGGCACCTATACTCGTGGTGACTGAAGGTGTCCCGCATTGCATGGCATCGATCAGTTTACCTTTTAAACCTGCACCAAAACGCAGTGGCGCTAATAATACTTTGGCATGTTGTATGACTTTGTGAGCATCAGGTGCCCTCCCTTTGATCAAAAAACCTTGCGCCTCATTGTGTAATTGGAAGACCTTATCTGAAGGATAGGCTCCGTAAATTTCTACACTAGCCTTGGGTAAAGCCTTTCGGATAATGGGCCAAATCGCTTTTTTTAGATAAAGGGTAGCATCCCAGTTAGGCGGATGTAAAAAATTACCAATACTAATAAAATGCGCTCTATCTTCAAATGAAATCAACGGGGAAGCTGGGGAAGAAACTAAAAAAGGAACATAATGTAACAAGGCCAAAGGGACTTGAAATTGATGTTGTAAGAGTTCGATCTCATACTCAGAAATCATCAAGGTGAGATCACACCTATAGATGCTCGCTATTTCTCTTTTGGCCACATCGCTAAAAAGATCTTGAGTAGTACAGTTTCTGTCTTGGGTAACTGCCGTGGCTCTAGCCTTGCGCAGACAGTGCAAATCTTCGGTGTCCAAAACTCTCATAGCATTAGGGCAGCGATCATATACCCGCCATCCGTATTGCTCTTCGGTGATGTAGCGATCAAAAAGCACTATATCTGGTTGTAAGTCCTGGACAAAAACATCAAAGCTATCGTCGTTGAGTTGTATGGCTTGCAGCTTGATCCCGAGCGTGCCTAGATCAAAGGCATGTTCACTGGGCTTTGCGGCCGTAGCAAAAGTAAGTTCCCACCCCGCCTTATCAAAAGCTTCTAAGAGTTGCAACATCCTACTTCCTGCAGCTGTTGATCGAGGTTCTACCCATGTACTACCAATGATGATCAACTTCATAAAAAACGTATCTATTTAGGCTTAAATCGAAATATAGTAAGTCACATTAAACCAGCTAATACTTTCTAATTGACCTTCTAGAAAAGTATCAAACCGATTGTCAAATCCTACTTCAATTTTGTTTTTATTGGCAAAATTATAACCCAAAAATACCAAAATTCGGATTTCGAGATCACGAGTATCTCCTTGAATTTCATAAAGATATTCGTTGTTGGCTTTGAGATAAAATTCCTGAGGGTCTAGTGTGAGCCCACTCAAAGGAAATTCTGAAGAGAGGCGGTATCTAAAACGCCAACTCACCGCTGCATCAGGGATAAAGGTCTGATCGGTCACAAAGCGATGCCCCAATCTAAAACTATTTAAATTTTGGACCATGGCAAATTGTTGTATGCTTCTTGTTATCCATTGACGATCTCGCCTTCTAAGTAAAAATCCTCCAGATAATCTACTATTTACACCCATCCTTCGCGTTACTACTGGAGCGAGGTCTACCAATTCCTGTTCAAACATGAACTGGTCTTGAGTATACAAGAGTTGACGTGTTTCTAGTTTGACATTGAGCTTGTAATTGTCATTGAGCTTTTTGTTGAGATTTACCACTGGCATCAATCCAAACTCGTGCCCGTTTTGAGCCTGTAAAGCCCAACACACCAAGCTTAAACCTATCCACAAACAAGCTGATTTAATATTCAAGATGATCGGCATTTTTTTGAATGATAACTGCTTTAGAAAGTAGTCTTCCACTTTGGTCAAATAAAAATTCGACTTCTCTCGAGGTTTTGTCTGACTTGACCTTTGCAACAATTTCAAATCGCGTGACTACTCTAGGCATCGCTGTAATTCCAGATTGTTGTAGAAAAGCTAATACTATCTCTGGCTTGCCGCTATATTGGATTTGAGTCTTACAGATCCTATGTCGTTTGTACTGCGCTTCAAAAAACAGGTCTAAGGCGGTTTTAAGTGTATCGGGCAGGCTGCGATAGGACCGTTCGATCTCGACATCTTCTAGTAGACCACTGTTGTTAAACTCGACACTATAACGACGCTTGTTTCGTTTGAATTTGGCCTCAATAGTACTGCGCTCTAAACCCTGCTCCTTATACCATTTGACCTTACGCTCCTGAGCTAAATCATCAACAAAACGCAGCGCAGGCACAGGCACTGCCTCTTTTGACATACGATACTCTTTTTCCAATTTGGTCTGAGCGACCAATGGTAGGCTAGCGACAAACCAAATGATCAGACTATATCTCCATGTAGACATCATAAGTGGATAAGGTTATATTTTGAGATGAGTTACAAAGATACAGTAGCGCGTCTTAGTGTCACCAGCGATTCCAATGACAATTTTTATAGGAGGCTTTATGAGTGTGTACTTCTCTGTGGCGTATTAACAAATGAGTCTCCCCCATCTCCTTTGATCTAAACCCCAACAAATGTAAAACTGGTCTACGTAAAAATCGGGCAATTCGTTTATCTACTAATAATGCATTAGCACTATCTTTTGAGCGTTTTACACCGGGGAGATACTTTAGTAATTGCTCAAGTTTTAGCTTTCGCGAAAGCGTAGACAGCTTCAAAAAAAAAGGCGCCACGGGTCGTATCAGAAAAAATCCATCGGCGCCTTGATCCTGATACAAGGGCATGAATAATTGGGTATTTGTGGTTGCGTGTAATGGTCTACCGTTTAACTGGGCCAAATGTGTTCCCTTTTCTACCGTTTGAAAGTTCATAAACCCAGGATTCATCTTGAATTGATCTGAGGACGCAATGGCCTGGCGATGAAATATTTCGAAAATCTGTTGTTGATCATTGAGCCTGTCATGATAGGTCTTAAAATCGATATGATGTTTGGAAATAGCGCCTGCATAGACCATTGACAAATAGATAAAGGCCATGTGATTATCTACCGCGCCACCGTCTTGATGCTGCCCTCCTTCAAAACCAAAGGATACATATCCCAATTGATTTAAATAGCTCAACAGCGGCCCGTCGAGATACTCTTCAACCCCTAAAATCATGGGGATAGGATATTGCTGGGTAAAGCGTCTATTGATCAAACTATCATTTACCGTCATAAAGGGTTTAGTGGGGCCTGAAGTAGTATGCAGATCAAAGAAATAGACTGGGCCTTTTTCCTTTTTTAAAATTTTACGAAGTTCTCGATATAAAGCGAGCTGTTGTTTTTCATCTTGTGTATGGGGTATAAAGTCTCCCTTGTCTATGGCATCAATGCGCTGTTGATCCCAAATGCGATTTAAATCTTGCTTTTCATATCTCCTGCCTCGTTCTAAAGCCCACAAGTGACCTGCCACCCCATATACCGAACCAAATACGGTCGCCTTTGAATTTTCTAAGGCGCCAAAAACGTTGTAAAGCGCCTTAACTCCTGCGGGCTCGTTACCATGAATTCCAGCAATAAAAATCAAACAGGGGCCTGAAAATTCCCCTTGTATCTGACCAATAATCCTAGAAAGTGGCATGACTGGCCTCACCATTATAGAAGCTGGCTTATTGGTCAAAACGAGAAATATCTTCTATGGTTACTATCCCGACAAGTTGATTTTTCTGCATGACAGGTAAACAGCCGATCTCGAGTTTCTTCATCTTTGCTATCGCATCGCTAATGGCCAGTGAGACATCTGCGGTAATGACTGTTTTTACCATAATATCGGCTACGGTACCCAGGTTTTCACTTTGAGTTGCCTGTTTTAAATGATCTAAATGTGTCCAAGTGAGCAGACCTACCAAGTTCTCATGGTGATCAACAACGGGTAAGTGATGGATTTTTTTCCAAGCCATTATACGCAGCGTAAATTCGGCGGTATCGTCTAGAAATGCTGTAAATAATTGTGTAGACATAATATGGCCTATCTTGGAGGCATGCTCATGAGCTAATGTGTCTAGTTTTGGGATATCCCAGCTGTGAATAGGATGATTGGTCTGTTGCTTTGTATACAATTGTTGGGTAAGTGCAATAAGCGCTTGGTCTTGTTTGAGTTGTTTTTTGTTATTTCTATACGCTTTTACCATCCATTGTGAGGCAGTGTGGGTAGCTACTCGCTTCTTTATGGTTCCTAAATAGTGATCTATAGCCGATACAGGCATATTAATTTGGGCAAGACCTTTTGCTGCGATTGGTATGAATTCTTTGAGTAACAGATCTTGTAATGTGTGATAAGAACCATTCCACCATTGTAAGGCCTCTGAACCGTATTGGGCAGCCTTCATAAAATTGGATTTGGCATGTTTGAAATCCATTTGGGTCGTCATGTCGTCAAAAGCCGTTGGTCGGCCTATCATCAGGCCTACCCAAAAAGCAAAATTTGCCATCTGATCTGCCACTGTAGGGCCGGCCGCGATATAACGATTTTCAATACGAAGATGCGCCTTACCTCCGCCTACGCCATAACAAGGACGATTCCAAGGGTAAATAGTACCATTGTGAAGATTGAGTGCTTCTAGTTTTGGAATGACCCCGCTACGCACTAAATCCATAGAGGAGGCTTCTATGTCTTTTGATAAAATTATTTTGTATCGCGACACCTCGTGTTTGATCAAATCTATTACGCTTCCGCTTGCCCAAGACTCTCCAAATGTAACGCGTGCCTGCTGATCTTTTAATGCATATGAGCTATTACGGGTATCGATACTTTGTTGAAATAGTGCAACCCTAGTTTCTTGCCATAGTTCTCTTCCAAACAAAAGTGGAGAGCCTACACTTACACCCAAAACTGGACCTGCTATAGCTTGAGACCAATTGTAACTGCTTACAAAGTCATCTGGATCAATTTGTAAATGCATTTGAAAACTTGTAATCCAGGATTCAAACATCACACAATCATGACGTATAGACAACTCGTCAACACCGGTTAAATGCATCGAAAAATCACCACCTCGCAAGGCTTTTAATTGCTCATTAAGTGCAAAATATCTAGGCAGTTCGGTCATGTACTGCAAATCTATTTCGTGTGTAGAGATCGATGGCAATATACCTGTCAACACGACTTTGGTTTGATGCTTGTGCGCCACTTTGTTGACCTTAGCCAATAATTGTTGAAGTTGCTGTTCTATTTTGGCGAAAGCCTCGTGATTTAAATCAAAAGGATCTAAGTTAATCTCGAGATTATACTTGGCCAACTCTGTCGTGAAATGCGGATCGTCGACTTGTTTTAAGACCAAAGCTGCCTTATCTGAAGGACGCCAAGCGCTATTGAGCAAACAGAGTTCCTGTTCGGCACCAATACGCTGTATGCCTTTTTCGATAAGCTGATGCTCGAGCATATACTCTAAGGCAGCAATATCGTCAAGAAGGTGTTTGATAAATTGTTGCCTTTTGGTCCGGTTAGACGTTACATGCGTATCTAAAACTCCCATAATATGCCTGTTTTGACTCAGGTAACATCCTAGCAATGGAAAGCGTGAGATTCTTTATCTCTACTTTATTGCTATGGCTGTCTTTACCCCTAAGTATTAGTGCATATTACTGTAAAACACATGAGCTGCCAATGACATATGTCAGTTTAGGCAGCAACCGAAGCCACTTTTAGGTAGAAAAAACATATGCATATCGCATTAGATTTAATGCAATTGATGAAATAGCGTGCGCAGAACTGCTAGTTGTCAATATCAGATCTCAGATAGGCAAAGGCTTCCGCAATATTGGCAAAAATATGCTCATCACTTACCAAGTCTGGGATGATGTCGATAGATTTGAACATATCACAAGGCTGTTCCTGTATGTTAACCATCAACACTTTGACTCCGCGTTGTTCGAGATCAAAGATAATATCTTCAAGGGTATACAAGCCAGACTGATCAATGAGTGGCACTTGGTCCATGCGTATAATTAAAGCCTCAATATCAGGATCGAGCGTCGACATTTGATTTTTTAAATGCGTGGTATACCCAAAAAACAAAGGACCCTTTAAATGTTTGATCAAGACCTTGTCCTTATAAGCGTCATAAAAAGCAAGTTCGTCCTGCCAGGGTTTCTCATTCTTTAAATCATCAAGCGTTTCAAGTGTAATCCCTTCTTCTCCTATGTCGCTCGCCTTTTTCATAAATAAGATACAGGCTAAGGCTACACCAATACCAACGGCCTGGATTAAACTGCCAAAAGTGGTAATTAATAAAACAATGACCAATACAACGGCATCGGCTTTAGGGACACGAAATAAATGTTTTAAACCCTTGGTATCAATAATCTTAAAACCAATTGGAATAAGTAATCCCGCCAGTACAGACAACGGAATATAGGCTGCGAGCGATCCAAGACCCAAAAGCACGGCCAATAGAAACAGTCCGTGTATGGTTCCAGAAATTCGTGTTTTTCCTCCCGCATTAATATTGACCACAGTTCCTTTGGTTGCTCCCGCCCCAGGGATGCCTCCAAAGATAGCCGCTAGCATATTGCCTACTCCTTGACCTATAAGCTCTCTATTACTATTATGACGGGTTTTTGTCATATTATCGGCAATTACCGAAGTGAGTAACGAGTCAATACTTCCTAAAACAGCGAGTACAGCCGCATATTCGAGTATAAGAGAATAACTCTCTGCAGGAATATTACTAAACATGGTGTCTATCTGAAGGTTAGGAATCCCAGAAGGAATATCGCCTATAATAGGCACATCCCAACCTAAAAAGTAACCTGCCAAGGCAGCAACTATTAAAGCAACCAAAGCACTTGGTATGGCCTTAGTGATATAGGGAAAGACATAATAAATCACTACAGTCAACCCTCCTAAAGCAAGGGCGTAAATATTAAAGTCGGTAAAAGCTCGGGGCAAATCTTGTAGTACTGCAAAGGTATTCTTGGCCGATGAAAGCCCTACAAAAGGAAATAATTGTAAGATGATGATAATAAGACCCACACCGCTCATGAATCCTGAAACTACGGGGTACGGAAAATACTTTACATAGCCCGCTATATTGAGCAGGCCAAATATAATTTGAAGCGCACCACCTAAAAGAAAACTGAGCAAGATGATCCCCAAGGCAGACTCAAGACTACCCGTAATTTGGATCGCGGCCGTGACCAGCGCCGCAGAAACTACTGTCATGGGTCCAGTAGGTCCGCTGGCCTGAGTTGGAGTACCACCAAAAATAGCCGCAAAAATACCCACCATGATCGCACCGTACAGCCCTGCTGTAGCACCTAATCCTGATTGTACTCCAAAGGCTAGTGCTAATGGCAGTGCGACCACTCCGGCTACTATACCCCCAGTGAGATCTCCCTTTATATTACTAAAGTCGATAATTTTTGAGCTCATAAATTGATGTTGTTTTGGTTTGGTTGTGCGTTGTATATACGCTTCTTAAACTTCTAAGGTATTAAATTAATAAATGCTTTAATAGTTCAAGAACTGTATAAACAGAAACTTTATACCAAATAAGCATTTACCCAAAAAAGGTGTGCCTGCTAATCCTATATAAAATTGACAGGTTATACTGGTTTGCGCAACCACAAAACACATCACCACAGATTGAGCTTATAAGCCCATCACCTCATCCATATACACTAACAAAGATTGATAGATGGTAGACTACACACAGCCGATCTGACTCGAGAATACGATCCAAATAAAAATGTGTGTAACGCTGTTATGACACCCAAGTCTTGCGCTTATTTATTGTTTAAACAGTGCCTTGGTTTTTACCCAGAAGATATCAGAGTCATAAAACTGTAGTCTTGTTTTGACAATGCGATCGGAGGTATCACGGGGATGCTTGCTAACAAATCTAGCCTTGCTCCCATCTAGGTCTAAGCTAAAGGTGTCATTTAGATCTTGGGTTTTGTCGGTTTTCAGGGTTATTAATTTACCCTTAGCTGTCCAAGTGCCTCTGCCGTAAAGATCAACTATTTGAGGGATGCCCTTTTTATTGTCCGAATGCGAATGAAAGTTAAAACGCCCATTTTCTTCTAGAATGAGCGTATAGACATGATTATGGGTGGCTGGGTCTCCCGTTTCTAATTTGTAGGTTCCAGCTATAGGATAGGTTTGCCCATAGGATACACCTATATTCACAAATAGGAATAGAAATACGATTCTAATAATCATAAGCATTGTTATAAGGTGTTCAAGATAACCCTAAATAGGTATACATAGAAAGCTTTTTAGTCATAGACACGAATGACTTGACCATTATCCAGACCTTTAACGCTTCTTACATAAGCATTTACCACTTTGGTCATTGGGATAGGGTTATGACCGGGAAAATAGGTTTTATACTTTTCATAGGCATCTGCCACCATCCCAGACGAGACAACATTAATACGTATTTCTGAGGCCAACTCCAAAGCAGCAGCTTTTACAAAACTGTGTATCGCCCCATTTACCATAGCTGCACTACTGGTCTTGGCAACCGGATCGTCTGCGAGTATACCCGTTGTTAAGGTGATCGATCCTTTGGGGTTGATATAATCCCGTCCTATACGTACTAGGTTGACCTGCCCCATTAATTTGCTTTTAATCCCTATATAATAATCTGCCTCTGTCAGGGTATCAAAGCTGTCCCATTTGGCTTCACCAGCCACACAGATCACAGCGTCTACCTTCCCAATCTTGTCAAACAACTGCCTTATCGAATCACTGTCTTTAATGTCTACACAAAGAGTTGGAGTACTTCTACCCGCAACAATCACCTTATCCTCCTGTTCAAAATGGGTTACTAAGCGTTGCCCAATCGTCCCTGTACCACCTATAATTACAATTTTCATTTCTATGTTATTTTTATTTATGCTTTCGCGAAAACAGCCTCACATGCCCCTAAAGATCAACGAGCAGCTTGAACCACTAGCACGTTTTACGAACACCCTCTAATAAATCTTCATGAAGGTCGAGGCCTTCTTCTGTTTTATGCAATACAGATATGTCTCCTGTAGACTCTAAAACTACGGCCTCTACCTGATCAAAATCAAGTACATTGGCCTCTCTTAATTTGGCGATTAACTGGGACTTTTCGATACGTGCATACTTTAAATTCTTATATAGTATGTTTTGCTTTTCCATTAAAAGCAAGGGCTTGTTAGAAATCAAAGTATTGAGCAAGGAAGATTTTCGTTGCAAATACGAAAATACAAAAGTAAGCACTAATAAACTCCCGATAGCTATGGCGCCGTGCGCAATAGTTGTACTTGAAGTTAATGTTGAAGAAATTATACTACCTATGGCCACGGTAAAAGCAAAATCATAGGCCGTAAATTTGGCAAAAGAGCGCAACCCTATAAGTCGGGTTAATACAATTATAACGACAAAAATGAGTAGACTCCCGAGCATGGTTTCCCATAAGGGATCTTTAAAATTATAAATCCATTCCATACGCTTGATTTTTAAAAATTTATATGAACACCATGGCTTGTCAAAATACTATTGTAAGTAGCTTAAGGCAAACTACCCAATGGCTATCAGGTTATTTGTAGGGCTACAGCATTAGACCTCTTTAATAGGGTCCAATTAATATTTTTCAGGATGTTTGATAATATTGTTAGCCCTTTCTTT
Organism: Cytophagaceae bacterium; assembly: GCA_002712765.1. Taxonomy (GTDB): domain Bacteria; phylum Bacteroidota; class Bacteroidia; order Flavobacteriales; family Flavobacteriaceae; genus Dokdonia. The sequence goes on from PAUP01000038.1 coordinate 28,102, forward strand.
TAAGGCATTGAGTTTGTCTTTATCCATTTTGTGCAATAGGCTCATCATCATATTCATGCGTTGATTATCTTCAAAAAAGGTTTGTTTTTCGTCCAGAAAATTCCAGTAAAGTGCATTAAACGGACAAGCGTCGTCTTCGGTTTTTTTAGATACTTTGTAGTGACAGCCTTTGCAGTAATTACTCATTTTATTGATATAACTACCACTTGACACATAAGGTTTGGTAGCCACAATCCCACCATCAGCAAATTGGCTCATCCCTCGGGTATTGGTAATCTCTACCCACTCAATGGCATCGATATACACCCCGAGATACCACTCACAAACCTGATCGGGATGTGTCATGGTTAAAAGCGCATAATTTCCCGTAATCATCAGTCGCTGAATATGATGGGCATAGGCGCTATCAAGACTTTGCTTAATCGCATGATGCATACAATTCATTTTAGTCTTGGCTGTCCAATAAAATTCAGGCAAATCATTTTGATTGTCCAAACGATTGGCGCGTCTATAACTAGGCATTTCTTTCCAATAAATACCGCGCATATACTCTCTCCATCCTATAATTTGACGCACAAACCCCTCGACCTGCGAAATATCTATTTCGTCCTCATGCGCTCGCCAATATTCGATCACGGTATTGACCACCTCCTTGGGGTGAAGCATTTTACTATTTAAGGCAAACGACAACCTGCTGTGAAATAAATAATGTTGGTCTGTATGCATGGCATCCTGAAAATCTCCAAAATGCACCAAGAGGTGTTCACAAAAATAATTGAGCACCGATAGACTATCTTGTCGAGAGGTGGGCCAATTAAAATTGTCTGGCTCGATACTTCCCATAGTTACAACACCATGATCTTGAATAAGCGTTACAAGCTTAGAGACATCCTTTCTAAAACCCCGTTCATGCGGAATGTCTATCTCTTCTTTCCATTTTTTACGATTGCTTTTATCAAAGTTCCACTGGCCACCTTCGGGATGATCATCATTAATGATCATGATATCGTATTTCTTGCGCATATGACGATAGAAATACTCCATGGTATACTGCTTTTTACCTTCATAAAAACTTGCTAGATCTGTTCTTGACGTTAGAAAGTGCTCTGTGTCATAGGTTTTTGAGCTAATCTTTAAATTGGCACAGAAACTAGTGAGTTGTTCATCCAGTCTATACTCGTCTGGCAATTGATATTCAAAGTGATCAATCTCATGCGTATCAAAGAGCTGCTGGAGATTTTTGGTAAGATCTTGCTGGTTCTTTTTATCATCAAGAGTATAATAAACTACCCGTTTACCACGCTCTTCCAGCCACTGCTTAAAGTTGCGCATACTTTGAAAAAAAGCAACTACTTTCTGTATGTGATGTTTGGTATAATCGGTCTCTTGGCGCATTTCTGCCATAAAGTAGATCACATTTTCATTTGAAGAAGTGTACCACGAATGTTTGAAATTTAATTGATCTCCAAGTATGAGTCGTAATGTCATAGTTTAGTAATTATCGCTGCCCTGTACCTTAGCACAAATGGCTAAAGATTGTGGGAAAATATATGCCTGTTTTACCCTCTAAAGATAAGCATCATTTTAAGCCTAAGCTTCCTGAATAAGAGCAATATTTTTGAGCTTATTTAATTAAAGTCTCAGTGTCTAGACATGTTTTAAGCGCTGAAACAGACATGTCTTGCCATACTTGAAATGCATTCCAAAAGATCTTTTTTAGAAGAATCGCTCATAGTTTTTACTTTAACAATCCATTGCTTTACAAGGGTCGTGACCCCAATTTTTTAGACTATAGCGCCAGTCCGAATCTTTAATATCTCCATCTGGTTTTTGGGCCTTGTGTCTTTTGATATACCCAATGACCTTACGCATATGGTCTAACTGATCTTCACTGAGGTCATCCTTCTTGGTCTTTTTAATCGAGATGATTTGCTTGCCACTTTTATGACCAATGGCCTCCCCATCACCACTATCCTGACCTACCGATTTTGAGGCATCGGTCTTTAACCAATTTTCTAATTCGCTGGGTGTCATATTAACTAGATCATAAAATTCTGAATAGGTAGTATCCTTTGATTTTGACATTTTAGTTGAAAAGTACAGAATCTCTCCTTAGGCAGTTAGCACTAACGCTTTGGTTATTACTCCATAAACGCTAGTCGTAAATCACGCAAAGCTCGGGCTACTGATACAAAACATATCGAGGAGGCGTTACATTATTAAGGCGAAGGTATACCAGCATTTGAGCGCGATGATGTGTGATATGATCTGACAGTAAAAGTAGTATCTGTCTTTTGTTACGATCCAACCCAAGATAATCCAACCGTGTATCAAAATCGTTTACATCAAAATTTTTTAAAAAACGGATAGTATGATTGAAAGTCTCATTTACGGTTGCCATCATTTGCTCTTTAGACTTTTGAGCAACCTGTAATTCAAAATCGGTATTCCAATCTCTAGCCGGGCGGCCACCCAGTAGTGATTGACAGTGCCAATCCATAGCCCATGCAATATGCATCAAATGCGCAGCAAAACTCATAGATTCTGGTGTAGGCTTGTAACTGTAACTGTGTTCTGGCATTCTCTCGGCCACCAATAAAATATAATTGCGCGAGTTTTCTAAACGCTCCAAATAATCTGTAATAAGCCTTGTATCCTGATCTTGAGCCAGGACATAAGGGCTCAAGAATACAAAACATGCGATAATGAATAGCTGTCGACATATCATGCTGTTGCGTTTTAAAGTTTTAAAAGATATAAGATAGCTTCTTAAAAATCCTTGACAATATACACCTATGATATTAAAACATTGTAAATGAATTCATTGAACTTACTCTATAAATAATTTTGTAGCTTGTTCCTATGAAGTTTTCAAAAAAAAGCCATCAGATTTGGTTAATCACCATGGCGGTTCTGGCTATAGTAACAGGTATGTATCCAGCAGTCTTTGCCTTTGTTCCAGAAGCTCGAGGTCTTTTTTCAAATAAAGCTGAAGCGTTGATCACGAGTTCTTGGTATGTCCCCACATTTATGGTACATATAGGATTTGGGGCTATAGCGATATTGGCTGGAAGCACACAATTCTTCAAACGGTTGCGACAGCGTCGCTTACAACTGCATCGAACGTTGGGAAAAATATACATCTTAGCAGTAATTCCCAGTGGTCTTACGGGACTTATCGTAGGATTCTATGCCACTGGCACTTGGTATTCTAAAGCGGGTTTTATTTGCTTGGCATTGGGATGGCTCATCACCACAATTATAGCATACAGTAGCATAAAAAATGGCAATATCCTTGCACATCAAAAATGGATGATGCGTAGTTATGCATTCTGTTTTGCTTTTGTCACCTTTAGAATATATTTAGGTCTTGGGGCAGCCTTAGGACTGCCTTTTAACGCCTATTACTCCTATTTGTCTTTTTTGTGTTGGGTTCCCAATATTGTATTTATAGAATGGCGTATACAACGCTTAAGAGCTGGATTAGTGCCCATTACATAAAATCAACGCTCATTATATAGTAAGACCAAGGGGCTACTAAGATCTAACTTGAGGCCTTGGCATACAGTAAGGTATAGGTGAGTATTTCTAAGCCCTTATCGTATGAGGCTCTTTCTTCTAACTGAGATATTACAGCCGTTTGGCTATTTCCAAACAGGGGTATACCAGAACCTAAAATGATGGGGTTTAATTTTATTTTGACCCTATCAATGAGTTGATGGTCGAGAAGCCAACCTGCCAATTGCCCACCACCACATAAATATATATCGGTAGTAGCCTCTTGTTTTAGTGACAAAATGCGATCTATAGATAAAGGCACTATTGTTATTTGAGAAGAACAAGGATTGAGTTCTAGCGTCTCAGAAAAGATATAATGTTTCATATGAGGATAGGCTGGTTGCCCTGGTTTAAGACCAAAGCGATAGCCAAATTCGTAGGTTTTACGACCCATTATTACGGTTTGAAACTCCTTTAAATCTTTCAGGTATTGCGCAATACCATCTTCACTTTCTACAAATTTGCTCACATCATCTTCTGGCCCAGCGATATAACCATCTAAGGAGGAGGCGACATAATAAATTATTTTTTTCATCCCTTCTACAGCGTTATAAGATTATACGGTTTACTTCAGCATAAACCCCTTTTCAAGGATATTCGCAAAGGGGCTATTGTGACTGCCCAAAGGTCAATAAATTGGTATCTGGATCGAGTATTGAGAATTCGCGCTGTCCCCAAGGCTTTGTTTCCAATTTGCCATTGGGATGAATTTGCACCTTATTCTCTAAAAAAGCCTGATATACCGCATCTATAGTATTAGTACGAATATATACCTGCCCATAATTTTCTTTGGGGTTAAGCCCAGCAAACTCAAAAAAGTGAATTTGAATCTCATCTTTTTGAACCATGAGATATCCGTCATAATCTGTATCACCCACAGTTTTAAAGCCCAAACCATCTATATAAAAAGCCTTGGTCTTGTTTTTATCTCTCATAGGCAATTTAGGGTGGATGGCTGTTAGCATTGCATTACGATTTTTTAGGTATAGACAGGGTACGGCAAAAAATACCTTTTTAGTATTGACCTCTATTTAACGTTCAAAAGGTAGTCTATTAAGGGGTTAGCTGCAAAGTCAATCGCAATAATTTGCTCGATCTTAGTAATGCAAGAATTATAAAAGATAAAAATGCAGCAATGGTCTTGTGTACTTTTCGTTTTTGGGAAAGTTAGTCTAAGCAGTTGTCGGGACAAACTAGAACTCTTAATATAGCTCCTTTTTTTTAATAGAATAGTACCCCTTGTCCAGTCGTATACGTCATTTTTTCTACAGTCCTCCTACCTATCGTTTGCCGCTAGGATAAAACTGGTATATGGCGCTTTCTGCCATATCGTTGTTTTGGGCTACGTTTTTTCTGTAAAAATGGGAATTTGCCACCATCCAAAACATAGAAGTAAGGCGATAGCCATTACGTATGATTTGTTCTTTTACTGATTTTCGCTTTAAGCGAAATGGCACCACCTAATAAGGTCTATTGTATCAGGAGAATTAATAATAACTGACAGCCACTATAGATCTAAGCCCGAACTCACTTAGAAGTTTTAAGAAGACGTAGCTCGCATTAAATGGACAAATACATAGGCAAAAAAGAGACAGAATATCAAATCATTGAGTCCGTAAATGCCATAAAAAATACCCGCAAGGACATCTTCCCTATACACCTGAGCCACACTATTTGAAGACTGCCAAGAGATCCAGTGATACCCATATATAAATTTTTCGATAGCAAAGACACCCACAAGCCAAGCTACAGAAGCAAATTTGCGCGCTACAGAAATGTAGGCAAGCCCCCACATAAGTATCATTAATAACCCAAAATTAGACATGACCTCAGGGTCGTATTTGGCAAGGACAGGGTTGTTAAAAAACTTAGAAAAAAGCAATACAGACATATTCATTATGCCAGCGAGTAGAAATCCGTTTTTGATGATATTGGTTCTCATGTGGTAATCCTAAATTTTGTGCACAGGATAACTCATTTTCTTCCTTATAAGATAAACTATCTTCTTGAAATAGCGCAAAATGCCACTTGTTTTTATTCCAATTTTGTATTGATTATTGAAATGACACCTAATATAGCAAGGCCGGTCGCAATTGTATGAAGTTGAGATTATTACATCATAAAAAAGCGTATAACTTTTTAGAAAATAGACAATTCGGAGCGGGTTGTAAATTCTTCCAAAAACTTCATTCCTTTATACGAATTTCCTTTCTTATTTAAAGTGGGGCTCCAAACCGCAATAGCATATTGATCGGGATGCACGGCAATTATACCACCTCCTACACCGCTCTTACCTGGAAGGCCCACCTTAAAAGCAAACTCACCAGACTCGTCATAAAAACCACATGTTTGCATTAGGGCATTGATTCGTTTTGACTGGGCCTCACTTAAAATAGTGCGGTTGTTTTTAACTACGATACCATTATTGGCCAGAAACAAAAATGTTTCAGAAAGGTCTTTACAGTTCATTTCTAAGGAGCAAAGTGCATAGTAGAAATCAAGTACCGCCTCGGGTTCATTTTTTATTTGCCCAAAGGACTTAATAAAATTACAAAGCGCCACATTTCTGTAACCTACTGCTTTTTCTGATTGTGCGATTCTTTCTGAGTAATCGATAGACGTATTATCTGACATACTTTGAACAAAACGAATAAAATCATCTTTAGGATGCTCGAGATGACTCAATAAGATATCGGCAACTACCAAAGCACCCGCATTTAGAAAAGGATTTCTAGGAATACCTCTATCTGCTTCGAGCTGTACGAGTGAATTAAATGGCGTTCCTGAGGGCTCTACTCCTACGCGTTTCCACATGTCGTCTCCAACAATGCGATAGGCAAAAATTAAGGAGAGTACCTTGGCAATACTCTGTATAGAAAAAGGCGTATTGTAATCACCCATCCCAAAATGCTTCTGATCAACAGTTGATATATGCACCCCAAATTGCTTGGGATCTACTTTGGCCAATTCAGGAATGTAAGCAGCCAATGCCCCACGCTGTTCTATAGTGTCAATTTTTTTAAAAACCTCTTTTAGTACGCCTTCTAATTGCATCTGTTTATCTATTATAGTATACCCAACGATATGTTCTTACAGAACAATACTTGGCTCAACAAATATTCGTCAATATCAAGTAATAACCTAATAAAATAGTTTAGTTTATAACAACCCATACACAACGACAACCAGAATTTTGAGCATATATCAGGATACTTGTATATGATGTGGAGAGGGTACGCTTTCGCGAAAGCCAAAAGCATAGCATCATTACACAAGCTTGAAAGATCGTTCTGCTTCCCATACTATTATACTTGGGCCAAGACTAATACGGCAATGCCGAGACGCATATGCTACCCTAAAGGACTGAAAACATTGTTATTGACGCCTATACACAACCGCTCCCTCCTTTATTGTTGAAAGTACGATAATGTCTTTAATAGCATCGGTTGACACCTTCAAAGGATTATCAGATAAAACAACCATATCGGCCAATTTTCCTTCTTCAAGCGTTCCTTTAAGGCTTTCCTCATAATGTTGATATGCCGACCAAGAAGTGATGGCCTGCAAGGCTTGATAAGGCGTGAGTCTTTCATCAGGACCTATTACCTTTCCAGATCGCGATGTTCGGGCTACAGCTGTCCATACCACTCGCATTAAATTAGGTAAAGCCACAGGTGCATCGGTATGGATAGTTACATCTATCCCTTTATCTAAGGCGGTTTTTACAGGACTGATGTGTTGCACCAGAGAATCTCCAATTAATTGGGTGTGCCAATCACCCCAATAATAGGTATGCAACGGAAATAAGGATGCTATGAGATTCATTTCTCTGGCGTCATCAAGTTGATCTTCACGGATATATTGCCCGTGAATAATAACATCTCTACGTCCCTCTTTTCCATATTGCTGCTGTAGTGGTTTGAGAGTGCGAATGAATTGATCTATAGCTGCGTCACCATTGGTGTGAGAAAGAATTTGCCATTTGTTCTTAAATGCTTTTTCATATATGGTAGTGAGTACACTATCATTTGGAATAGCAGGATAGCCGTTATAGTCATGTGGCATCCCCTCGGGGGGTATAAGATACGGCGCTGTACGCCAGGCTGTTCTACCTTGAGGAGAACCGTCTAAGGTTACTTTCATACCTCCAATCCTATAGCCATTGGTATAGTTTCTATCGTTCCACTTGCTATCCATGTATTTATCGACAAAGGCATAATCTATATAGCTTACTACATCTAATTTAAGCAAGTTGCTTTCGGCCACTTGAGCGAGCATTTCGTGGTTTTGCATAGCTCTTCCTTCTTGAGCTGTGGTATACCCGTATGACAGTGCCATTTGTTGACCAGCTTCAAAAAATTTGATAACTGCTTCCTGAGATTTTGGAGCTATAGCCTCTAACATATAAGGAATAGCAGCCAATTCTTCTAATACGCCATTGGGTACCGACGAATTATTCTCTCGCCTAATAATACCGCCTTCTGGATCTTTAGAAGAAGCATCAATTCCTAGTTTTTCCAATCCTACAGAGTTTACCACAGCAAAGTGACCTGAAATGTGAGTAATCATAATAGGATACTCGGTACTCACTAGATCGAGATCGTGTTTGGTAGGAAATCGTTTTTCTTTCAGAACAGAATCATCAAAGCCAGTTCCAAAAATCCAACCGGTGAGTGCACGGTTTTCTGGTGTATTCCAATCTTTGAGTACCTCAATCAAGGTTTGAATATCATCAACATTTGCATCTGGAGAAGCCAAGAGCTGTGCACCTATGGCTTTAGCCCCAAAATTTGCAAAATGCGCATGCCCATCAATAAAACCTGGAAGAAGTGTCTTTCCTTTTAAATCAATTATAGTTGTGGGCGCCCCACTTAGCTCAAGGATAGATTGTTTACTACCTGTTTTATAAATTTTGCCATCCTTTAACGCAATGGCTTCCATATATTGAGGGTTGTCTCCAACCATTGATACTATATCACCACCGTGGTAAATGACGTCTACAACCGTATTTGAATCATGTGATTCTTTGCTTTCCTTGCAGCTCAATAGCGCAAAAAAAAGCAACAAAAAGTAAATTTGTTTCATAGTTTTTTTTGAAGCCCTAAAATACAAAATTTGAAAAAATGTAATTACTGATATACAAGTAATTAGCCAAAAAAAATGACAATAACGCTATGTTACAAGCACAGCTACTGCTATACACTGAAAATTCGTTAAAATGACTTACAAAAAAATAGTATAAGCATCTGTTTACTATGGTAAATCCTCAAGCATTGACTAAAGCATCATTTAGTTCTATTCAAATTCTTCGCTCTTGTTTTAATCGCGTAACTGTCTTAAAAAGCGATGCTCCTTTAAAATGCTCTTGACAATGATTATACCAATGACCACAAAAGTAATGACTCCCGAAATGAGAATATAGGTGTAGAATCCTGCTGAAAGGTATTGCTCTAAATAAGGTAGCAACAGATAAAACCCATAAATATAAAGTAAGAAACACATTGGAGTAAGCCCACCATTTATTAAAAGACGAACTTTATAATATTTCTTTAGATAATCGTAATAGGCATTATGTGTTAGGGAGATCACCTTTTGCTCTTTACGATATAATGATAAAAGCTCTAATACAATTCTAAACGCAAGACTTGTTATCATAAGCGTCAAACCTAGATTAAAGGAATTCCAGTCGGGAAAGGCAAAATAAAAAGCATAGATCAACACCATCATCGCGGTTATTGCCATTACAGCAATACTGATGTATTGGCGGCTGCGTTGGGCTTTTGCTTTAGCAATGATATCATTAGGCCCCAAAGCTTCGTTTTTGCCTACCTGATTTTTCCAAAGTTGATTTAAATTATCATTTTCCATTTTTGATGCATTTTAATAGTGATTTTCTTATGCGGCTCAAACGCGTTCTTACCGTACCATGAGCCAATCCTAGAGAAGCTGCGATAGTAGCTTGGGGGATGTCTTCTAACTCTAATAATATGAGGGCCTTGTTTTGTTTATTCAATAAGTCAATACAGCGATATAAACGTTGAACGTTTTCTTCAGTATCAATTGGAGCAGATTCACTTTCAGGTAATGGTGATAATAGTTCTTCCTTAACAGAGAGATCTTTTTTGGATTTTCGCAAATCACCCAGACATACATTGACAGCAATTCTATAGATCCACGTATCAATAGATGATTGAGCCTTAAAAGAGTTTCTATGCTTCCAAACCTTAATAAAAGCTTGTTGATGCCAATCTTTTGCAATATCATGATTGCCAGAGGCATACCCCAAACACAACCGATATACTTTTGCAGAATACAAATTATAGCTGCGTGTAAATTCTTGTTCTGTAATCATTAATGAGCTGCTAAAATCAGTTGTATGCGTTGTAAGAACCAATTGGGTTTGTCCAACATGATAAAATGAGCACTGTCTTGTGCCACTACAAGATTATAATCTTTCAAATTCGCATATTGATCGCTATACGTTTGCTTGACCATCGCTTCGCCATAAGGCTGTGAAGCTGCAATAATAGTCACTGGAATATCGATTTGCTTTAATGCTTCCCTAAGATCTAATTTGAGATAATCGGTATACCCATAGACATAGGTTTTACGATCAGATTGAAGCATCCAATTTTTAATTTTTTGCTGTGCAGCTGGCTCAAGACTCATTCCTTTTGACATTGCCGCGGCCATTTGTTCAAAAGCAGTGGCATCCATAGCCAATTGCTGATCGTTATAAGGACTTTCATAAACCAAGTTTTCAGGATTGTAATTGGGAATCATTAGCGCCCCAGCAGCGGGTAACGCATCTACAAGTATGATATGGTTGAGTTCTATTTGTGATTGGGAGGCGAGCCATAGAGCGATGGTACCTCCTAAACTATGCCCGACTACCGATGTATTTTTCAAGTTGTTTTTTAAAATGTATTCTTTTATCGCCGTATTGACCTTGGGCAACCACGGAAAGCTAATGGGCGCTTTGCCCCCAAAACCAGCTAGGGTGACCACATGACATTCGTAATTCTTTTCTAATTCTTTGACCATAGGATCCCATATTGATCCAGGCACTGTAAATCCAGGAATCAATAGAAGAGGCTGCCCCTTGCCAGTAACTTGAACATGAATAGGTGTACTTTCGCTTTGAGCGAAAGTAGGTAGCGTTAGAAAAAGGACTAAGTAGAGTAGTATTGTATTTTTCATTGTTTAAGCGTTTTGTTGCCCTTTAGATGCAACATTTCAAAAATGTTACATCCCGTGGGGAGAGCTGTCTCAAACATTTGAAAATTTTAAGAAAAGAAAAAGGTATAAAACCCGAAGCAAGCCACCCAAAATAATGGACCATAAGTCAATTATTACACAAGAATACATTGCCATGATATTCCATATTTATCTTCACACCAACCAAACTTTTTACCAAAGCCGTAGTCTCCCTCACCTGCATAGTTATCTAATGGAACCATCACTTTACCTCCATTTGAAGACAGCTTGTCAAACCAAGTTTGTATCGATGTTTCTGAAGGATCGCTTATTAAAATTGAAACCCCTGGTGAAAATGACCAAACGTGATTGTAATTACTCTCAGAAACCATATACTCGATTCCGTTCAAAGTAAATATCCCGTGTTTGATAAGCTGTGGTGTACCCCCAGGCTCTCCCTCTTCATAGTGAACTAGGCTTTTAATTTCTGAATTAGGAAAAATAGAAGTATACCACTGTATTGCTTCCTGTGCTTTTCCACATTGTTTACCTACAAAAGTTAAAAAGGTTGTTGTTTTCATATGTTACGTTTTTATGTCATAGTCAGTTTGCGCCTTTTACTCAGACTTTAGTCAAACATTGATATACGGCCTCACTATGTCGTAATATATTCTTTTTTGGCTTTCGCGAAAATTACATTTTTTCCTTTGGTCTGGTTTGAAATAGATTTGATCGACCGTAAAGGACTACAAAAGGTTTATGTAGACATTTTTTGCACTAAAAAAAGCCGTTAACTAATGATCCTTTTGAGCTTATTCTTTGCAAGGAGTATAAGATTCACTATTGGGCCAAAAGGCACTTATACCTTATCAGACAACATATTTTTTTCATATTGGTTATGAATCAAAATTATTACCCATCCAAAAAACACAGCCAATACGATAAGTACCGTACTTATTGACCCACTTACCCCAAAAGAGAGTCGAATTAGTATAGTAGAAACCACAAATCCAGAATTCCGAATAATTTTATGAAATCTATTCGTGTAAAAGAAGGAGATTAAGAGAAGTACGACATCAACTAAAATAAGTACTGTAAAAAACTCATCAAAGAACAGGTTGTTAATCGTTTCTATACCAGGGAAAGTATTTGTTGATAGTGATATTCCTCCCATCCAATTGATCAATGTCACCAAGGCCATAATAAAGAATATGGGCACCAAAACCACGGCGATTATTTTTTTACGAAGTATAAATCTTTCAATTTTTGGCTTTGTACTGTCGTCTTGAGGAACCTTACGCATGCCTTGTTTCTGAAATTGATAGATCAAATAGAAAAGTATGATAGATGCTAAGATATCATAGGTAAACTGCAAATCACTTTTAATTTCAAACCAGTTTGACGAGAATTCAATAACCGATAGGTCTTTAAATAGTTTTCGAATAATGATTAGCGTTATTATTTCGTATTGTTTGGTAATGTAGGTTGTAAATGACTTGGGCAAATAATAAATCAATAAGTACACCTCATAAATAAGTATAAAAGAAAAGGGCGTATAAATAGCAGATATAGGATTGGTAAAAAATGCTGATTCTGACAAAAAATGAATCAGGTCAAATTTTGACAAGTAAATCAATATGAGGTGTACAAAAAACCCAATCAGTGCAATATAGAGTATGACTTTTTCTATCCGTTTTTTTGTGTTTTCGGAGAGAAATAACTCATATAGTGTATTTAATAAATTCATATCCGCTTTAACTTATGGGTTTGTATATACATTACCACTACCCCCTATTTCTGGGTATTACTCTGTGAGCCATTTTATAGCACTACGTATCTGAGCATCATCTTCAAGACTTGTATTATGTGCAAATTCTAAGTATTGATCTACAGCTGTGGTATCTCACCATCACACAAGACGAATATCATTAGCGTAATCACATTATTCTAAGGATAGCTACACAAATTGCGCTAGACGAATACTGCCGATGTTTAAAGATAACTCAAACGATTTCCAGACGCAACCTAAATTCTTATTTCGTAATACCCATATGGTCATATAGATAAAGAATAAGATCAAACACAACGGGGACGCTTACACTAAAAATTATAAAGACAAAAAACAGCTATTCGCTTTCGCGAAAGCGGTAACACCTTTCAAAAAGGCATCAAATTATTATAAAAGAATAGGTTAATTGAGTCGTTTAAAAACCTTTTCGACCGCTTTAGGAGGGTCAAATCTATAGCCAAAATACAGCTTGGCAAACAACCTATCGTTTGCGATGTTGGTGGTGCTATTTTCATTGTACCAGGTGGTCTCAAATTTAAGGTTGACGCCATAAATCCATTTTCTAGAACTATAGCCCAATTGTATCCCTCCGTCTAGAGACAGCGGGTAGTAGGTGTTGTTTTCGGTCTTAGTCGTATTGCTCTGACCGCTCTTTGAAAATCGAATACCAAAAACTGGAGAGGCATATACCGATAGAAACCAATTGTCGTGAAGCACCGCGGTATAATAATATTCTGGGGCTAGGCCTATATCAAAACTATTCTCATAGGATTTGGCATTACTTAAAGTACCAGAAAAACGCGTAAAACCATATCGCAGGGTCGGGATAAAGCTACCCGCACTTTTACGTTGCCACTCGGTATTATACACCACATTTCTGAGAGAGAAGTTTGGGTTTAGAACGTAAGACGTTGAACCGCCCCAAAAAATCGTTTTGAGATCTGGAAACTGAATATACAAATCTTCCCCTTCTATCCAGTTGGGAATAAAATCTGCTGTGTTTTCTACATAAAAGCCCTCCACTCTTTGGTACTGTAGCTCTTGCGTCCAATTGCCAAGAAAAAAACGAAAACTATAATCCTGATAGGTCGATTCGCCTTTTACATTGTTATCATTGTTCTCAGAAAAAAAAGTAGGCGCAAATCCAATACTCGCCCCTATAAATTCATAGTCCAAAGACAATACCAGTCTATACTGATTATTGGCAATTAGCCTAAGGTCTGAATCATTTTCTGATCGTAGGCTATACCCATCGGTTTGGGTATCGAAATTGGCCTTAATAATGATCTTATCTACAAACGACAAAATTGCCGTAGTGTCTTTAACTTTTGACTGCTGGAGATTCTGACTAACAAGGGCAGCACTACTTACAAAAAACAGTAAAAGAAAAACAGTTTTATTCACGTAGGCATTTTTAAATTCACTCTTAAACAAAGGCCAGAATGAGCAGACTTTGTTTGGCGTCTAAAGATAACTCGAATCTCATATAGGCCCTTCCCCAAAGTCGAATTATTATTGTGTGAACAGCATTTTTGGCTGTATCCTCGGTATAAGCGGCATTGCCTAGGCATTGGGATTAACACATTAATCCATCATTTGTTAAAAGGGGGCCAAGCAAAAGCCCTAACACATCTTTGATTTGTCGTTTTTTTATATTGCGCTTTCGCGAAAGCATAGGCTTACACAAATCGCAATTTGTACTTACCGCAGATATCGCCTATCATTTCCAAATTTGGTGGGCCGGGTGGCAATGCTGCTAATTCTTCAAACATCGTTTCTAATCCGGCTGGAAAAATACTCAAAAGTGCTTTGGCTTTTTGGTCTCCAACCACCTTCCAGGAATGCGGAATCCCTCTTGGACAGAAGATCATATCTCCAGCAGTCAAGGTAGTAGATTTGTGATCGATCAACATTTCTACCTGACCACTAAGGACATGAAATACCTCATCTTCATTCTCATGTACATGAGGCGGAATACCCGTACCGGGATCGTTGTTTTGTTCGATGAGTGCAAATTGACCATTGGTGTCTTTAGAAGATAGTTTGATAATCTGATTATCACCCATAACGTTTAACTTATGGCCTGCCTCATTTTTTACAATTTTTGGATTCATTTTATCGTTGAGTTAGTAGTTACACCTATCCTAAGAACAAAAGAAAACGCTTTCTTACCACCAAGATACTACCCTGCCTCTAGAGGTATTTTATCCTGATTCTCATCACCAAAAGACAGCACAGCTGGCTACCATCTCAATACTTTATCTCTTACGAACGTCCTATTTTTCTATGTCAGAAATTTTGTAATTAATTACGATATAGTTGGGTGATTCATCCAACAATTCTTGTGTTGCTTTATCATTTTCTTTGAGGTTAACTACACCACAAAACCTATGAAAATTGTGTTTTTTATCAAGCCATGACGATGCAAAAATCAAAAGCGGGACCTTTTTATTTAATTGCCACTTTGTCTCTTGATAAGCTCTCCAATTGTAAAATTGCCTATGGTCTGTCCTTCCCAAATTTATTTCTTTAGTTGTACCCATGGCGTAAGTACGTATATTGAGCGTGCTGAGATTCTCATCGGTTTTGGTAAAGATTTTTATCAAATCAATAAATCCTTGATTATAGTCTCCATCGATCCAAAAACCGTAATCATTGCTATCGTCAAGTAGTGTATCGGTTTTGATGAGCTTGCTATCAACATATTCGTCTGCAAAAATTTGAAGTCTATATTGCTTATCAAAATTACCTATATCAAACTTATGCACTCGAACTCCCGCAAGTTCTAACGCCTCTAACAGGTCAAGTGTGCTGATGTCACCCTGTCGATACATATTGTTAGCATCTTCCTTTTCTAATGCTGTGCGAGGATCTTGTAGCCGCTCAGATTGGGCATAAAGATCTATTGAAAGAAATAAAAAAAGGAGGAGTACCGCAGTACTTTTTAAGATAGATGTTACAGCCATATGTTGATGTAAAGTCACAGTCTTATGCTTTATTTTTAAGAGAAGGAGGCTGCCATGAAACATACCTTCTTGGGTATTTTGCCCTTTAAAGATAAATTTATTCTCATATTATCGTATAGATTAGACCCATTTTTTATAGGTTATAATCTTGAAGTCGATCGAGATAGAGGTAACTTTCTACAAATTTTCTATGGGCTTTATCGGTTAGTAATTCAACTAATTCTAGGGCTGCTATATAACTTGCCAAATTACCATTAGTAGATAAAAATTTGCCATCTTTCACAAAAGTGATCAAACTGTCGTTTTGTACTTTTAAATTGGGATAATCTTTTTGTAGTTGCTCACCACCCCCTATCCAGGTTACAATTTTCTTGCCGTCTGCAATTCCTGATTTTCCAATAAGTTGGGCCCCTGCACAATTACTCACCGTATACAGGGTTTCAGCATTTTTTTGTCGTATAAAATTTACAATGTCCTGATTGTTGACCTGAGCATACATATCATAGGCACTTGGCACAAAAAGCGCAGTCAAAGTTGGACAGTTTTTAAAAGTATAATCTGGGATAAACCGCATTCCCTCCTCGGTAACGACAGGATTTTCAGATTGGGCAATGGTAATGACATTAAAGAGCTGCTCTCCGGCTTGAGATGGTTTTGCAAAGACATCTGATGCGGCAATGACTTCACTTTGTAACACCCCATCATACATCAACAGCCCTATAGTAGGTAAGTCTGATTGAAATGCTTTGATATGTTTACTTGTGGTATCTGCCTCCTTCTTATCGCTGCTAAACTCAGGATTGGCTATTTTGGCCTTTGAATTGTTTGTGCTGCAACTCGCCAAAATAAGTGTCAAAATTAGCAGCGTACTTTTAAAGGCGTCCATCTGTTCTCATTTTTTACAAATGTAAGACTAAAGCAATAAAAAGCTTCTAATCTAATGGCGATTAGGTATGAGCAGATATGGTTTTGTGTTTTTTGCTCAATACGATCAATCCAATTATTGGACCTATGGCCAAAAAGACATACATATACGTAGGACTC
This sequence comes from Cytophagaceae bacterium, assembly GCA_002712765.1. Classification (GTDB taxonomy): domain Bacteria; phylum Bacteroidota; class Bacteroidia; order Flavobacteriales; family Flavobacteriaceae; genus Dokdonia. Next base: position 44,656 of record PAUP01000038.1, read on the forward strand.
ACACGGGTTTGTATTACTGTTAGGAGTTGAATACTTACAATGGTAATAGAGAAACCGATACAGTTTACGATAGTAAGAGCTGTTCCTTTTAATTCTCGTGCGGCATTGTGGGCAACCATTGTAGAGAAAAGCGGAGAATCTGCAATGACAACCATTCCCCAAAAAAATAGAAAACCTACAAAAATTGCTTCTGAAGACACGATAAAGAAGAAGGGAGAAACAAGACAACAAAGAGCCGAAAGTAACAGGGCTGAAAAAGCGACTCTTTTGGTCCCAAAGGCGTGTGCGAGATACCCCCCTAATACACAGGCCAATCCTCCTATGGCTATAATTAAAAAAGAGAGTAGTGGTATATTAAAGGCCGTTTGAGGATGAAGCCCCCCATAGGTCTTTAACATAACTGGAACAAAGGCCCAAAAGGCATACAATTCCCACATATGCCCAAAATATCCAAAGGCCGCCGAACGAAATGTGGGGCGTCCAAATACACCAAAAAATGCTGTAAGATCTATTTTATTGCCCGATTTTCTAAAAGGACCGTTACCTACCAACAATACCATGAACAGCCCTCCTACTATGGCAAGACAAGAGGTTAGGATCAATACCCATTTCCATGACAATGATCCTGTTATTTCTTTAGCCAGATGTGGAAATGCGGTACCCACAACCAAGGCCCCCACCAAGAACCCAAGCGATTTTCCGAGTCCTTTTTTATAATAATCTGCCGCAATCTTCATACCTACGGGGTAAATGCCTGCCAAGAAAAAACCAGTTAAAAATCGAAGCGCCAGTATACTTGCCATACTGTTTCCTTCCCAAACAATCCCAAGATTAAAAAGCGCTCCAATCAAAGCGCAACCAAAAAACACCTTTGATGGTGCAAAACGGTCGGCAATGGTCAAAATAGCAAAGAGCAAGGTGCCTACTATAAAGCCCAATTGCACAGCCGAGGTCAAATGGCCCAAGGCCTTGTTAGAGAGCTCAAAACTGGCTACCAGATCAGTCATTACTCCATTGCCAGCAAACCATAATGAGGTACAGCAAAACTGAGAGAAAACGATAACTGGAAGAATCAATTTTGATGATTTCAATAGATTTTGATCAAAGTGCGTTGTAAATGTTCTAGGTGGCTCAAGAGCCGCATTTTTAATTAATAATCAGTTTCTTTACCTGACTGCCGTTAGCTTTATTTTTGACCTCAATAAAATAAATACCTGAACTCAAATCTGATAGGTTAAGTATAAGGCTATCGGGAGCAGTTAGATGGAGTTCTTTTTTTATTTGTCCTAACCGATTTAGAATTCTTAGAGAATTTGGGCTGGAGGCATGATCAAAGTCTATACGTAGTTGATTACTCGTAGGGTTGGGATATATTTGAAAGAAACTAGCCATTTCTACAGTTGAAATTGACAAGCTATTACAACTAGGAGCAATACCCGATTGTTGGTTTAAAACACCATTGTCTACATACCAATTTTCCCAGAGCCCGCCCGTGCCCGTTTCCCAGTCATTTAGATCAAAGGTATTTGACCCATCAGGAGTACCCTTAACAGAATATACTTTTATGGCTTCATTTCCGAGATTCCAATCTAGTGAATTACCCGCTGTACAGTTCTCGGGTAGTACACTTTCTAATTCGCAATTGGTCTGAATAAAATAGGCGTTGTCATTGTGCGAAGGATATTCTCCATAGACTTTGGCTATACCACTGGTATCGATACAGACGGCTGTATACTCATCACAAGCAATACCTCTGGCGGCAACACCTTCATCAACCAAAATTCGCGCTAAGAAAACAAGATGTCTTCCTTTTCTGTCTGGATTATCGTAGTGACTATCTGTAATAACATCCGATAAAAAGGGATTAGAAATAAATGACATCGAATCTACGGTGACATTGGTATCATAAGGGTCGGATAGCGCGGTCGAGGAAGTAATAGTACCGTTTTGTGCAGAAAAGTAATAGCCTCCCTGTATAGCCATCCCCGCACTTGTACCCCCTACCACTATATTTCTGGTTGCAATGGCCTCATTAATGAGGCTATCAATAGCTGTATTTCTCCAATAGGATATGTAATCCCATTGGTCACCTCCTGCTATCCATATTGCCTCGGCTTGCGCTATTTTTTGATGTATGTAAGTCTCGTCTGAGGCTGTGGCGTCGTGAAAGACTATGGTCTCAACCGAATTAAGACTCACCCCTAAGCTCGAGTACATATAGTCGTTATATCCATCACTACCCGATGTTCTTAGTACAAGTACATCTCCTCCATTTGCTTGTTGCAAAAACCAAGTCATTGCATTGTCATCTTCTGTGGCACCGCCCATTAAGCAGACGCCTCCTGATGGTACCGTCATGACATCAGTCGAATTTCCTGTAAAATAAGATGTATAATTTTGACCACATATGGTCGAAATACAACACATAACAATAGAGATCAAAAGAACAAATTGTTTCATATAACCCTTTTTTTAATAGGCCTGCAACACGCTACCTTTTAATCTATTACAAGCGGCTGTCACAGCCTTTACAAGTATACAAGGATAATTGCACAAAGCAAAATAGGCAAATGATTAGATACTTAATGTGTTTTAGCAAAGTGTCAAACTAGGTCGTAAAAAACTATAGCTTAGCCACGTTTTGCAAAGGTAAAGTCTTTTAATTCTTCTCCGTCAAATCTCCACAATAAGCCATAACGCCCACCAAACCATATGTTTCCATCTTTATCTTCAGAAATAGTTTTTACATCATTTAGTTGGTCACTGTTCTCAATATCAAAGGGTATAAAGGCTGTACCGTCATAGGTATACACTCCTTTTCGTGCATAACTCGCCACCCAAAGGGTGCCGTTACTATCTTCCAGAAAAGTAGCCATGGCAATTTGATTGTCTTGATTTGCATCAGGCACGTTTACAAATGTATCATCTTCATATTTGTATATCCCACCATTTCGAGTACCTACCCATAGATGCTCTTTTCTATCTATATAAAGGCTAGCAATCATCCCATCACCAAAACCATCTTTTAAAGCGTGATCAATAAATCTTCCTTCTGTAAATTGACTGATCCCGCCGTGAGAGAACGAAGAAAACCAAATGTCTCCATCATGGGCTTCAACGATACTCAATATGACATTGTGATGTAAACTGTCGGGCATAAGCTTGCCTTTTTCTTTTAAATAAGAAGTAAACTTATTTTTATCATACCTATACGCTCCAGCACCATTTGATCCTATCCAAAAATCTCCTGTTTTATCCTGAATTAGACTCACGACTGCCTTTGGATTAACGATGGGATATACCTGCTCTAGCCAATCAGTCATTACCGTATCTTTAGGAATAGGAATGGTTTCAAAGTTGACACCGTTATAGCGACACAAGCCATTTTGGGTGCCAAACCACATCATATCATCACTGTCTTGCAGTATTGCCCAAACTTGATTCCCACACAGTCCTTCTGCGGTGCTATAATTGGTAAAGTCTGTCCCATCGTATGTAAAAATGCCCTCTTTTGTTGTTGCAAACCACATCATTCCTGAGGCGTCTAAAAAACCGCTAGTCACTATATCTCCCGAATCATAGGGTGTAGACTGAGGCTCTTTGGCGGTCACATGCGCTACACTATGTTTATCCGTATTTTCACCTTTTTTTAAAGTGGTATGGATTTTACTTTCGCAGCCAGCGCAAATAAACCCCACCAGTATTACCAAAAAAAAGCTACGTTGTCTCATCATCATATCTTTCTTCAAAACTAAACTAATGCTGTAGTCGTACTGGTTTTCTCATGTAAAAAAACGTAAAAAGAATGTCAATTTTTTAGCTGTTAGGGTCAAATGGGTAGATTCCATCTATTTGTAATGGTGTAGCCAGAGCACTGTATTTCTGCTTAAATAGAATTGTTTAGGGATCATCGGTCTTCTTACGCATAGGTAAGCCATGATCAAAACCGCAATAGGCGTCTCCTTCAGCGTATCATCTACGGCAGTAAAAATCAACAAAGTATTGACCAAGTGTTGGGCATTTTTTTTACCGCTTCCAAGCGATGACAAAAACGCTACTTTTTTTATAATTTCTGAGTAATTTTCAGGCATAGTACTATAGAAATAATTGAGAGAATTAAGGTTAGCTTAGCCATTGAAGCTTTAGACTTCGACAACAATGATAATCCTCTCTCATACTATTTGCATGTGGTTTAGAGCTTATGCTAAGATCACAATGTGTAGTATTCATTCACATAACCCTATGTGGTTGCTTAATCGATTGCTATGAAAAGGTATACAGAAATAATTGGAGTAGATATCAGTAAGGCCGTCTTTGACAGCTTTGGCCCGCTCTCAGGTCATGCACAATTTACCAACTCGGATAATGGTTTTTCCGCTTTCGCGAAAGCGTTACCTAAAGATTCACTAATTGTTTTGGAAGCGACGGGATATTACCATTATCGCCTCGCTCAATTTTTGGATAAAAAAGGTTTTGCTGTCTCTGTGGTAAACCCACTATCTGTAAAACGATTTTTACAGATGAAACTCGCCAAAATCAAAACAGACAAAAGCGATGCCAAGGCCATTTGTGAATATGCACAGATCAACGATGTACCTAAGTATGATGCTGTTAGTCACACAAGGTCAGAATGTTTTCAGCTTTTTAGATTGTTGGAGAGTTATCAAAAAAAAAGCACAGCCACCAAGAACAAAATACACGGTGAACAAGTACTAGGCATTCCGTCTGCGTTTGTATATCGATCACTCCAGCGCGATTTAAAACACCTTGAGAAGGAAATTAAGGCAATCGAGCTACGATTACTACGATTGGTCAAAAAAGAACAACAAGAGCAACTTAGCTTGCTTACTGGCATACCTGGTATTGGACCTAAAACCGCCTTATTTCTTATCATAGCTACAAATGGTTTTAGTAAGTTTGAACGAGCCAGCCAGTTGTGCAGTTATGTGGGTATTACTCCAACAATTAGGACTTCAGGCAGTAGTGTACGGGGAAAAAGTAGAATTAGTAAGATTGGTAATAAGCGATTGCGAAACCTATTGTTTTTGTGTTCATTTTCGGCTTGTAAACACAATCAATCTTGTAGAGCGCTTTACGAGCGTATCGTGGCCAAGGGCAAGAGTAAAAAACTGGCCTTGATTGCCGTTGCCAACAAACTACTCAAACAAGCTTTTGCCATCGTGAAATCTGGTAGATCCTATGATGAAAATTTCAGCTCAACATTGGTCTAGGACAGTTTTAAAAAAATTATTTCAAGCCACCGGCCGATAGCTCCATTATCCTAGGTTGTTAGCAATAGCTAGCTACTAAAATGCGAACAGTCGATTTTTGGAATCAATGGGTACCAGCAACTTATAGTTGAGTAGGCAAATACAAGGTCATTTTTTCCATCTCAAGATCGTCCAAGTGTCCCATTTTTGTTTTATCATTTGTCATTAAGTGAAGATGAACATGTGTGTCGTGATGGGTAAATACGCCCTTGTGTTGGGTAGAGAAAAACCCAATAATTGTAACTTCTTCATCTTTGAGTTCATAATTCATTTGACCTTGATGAGCTTCTTGTGGTGAAGAAACTTTTGTAGCCTCTGGTAAATTTTGAATGTGAATGCTGGCGCTTGATATACTTCCCTTAAGCTTAAAAGCGAAAGGTTTGTCAAAATCAGCTCTCTTTTCTTCAATGACGTTTTCAAGATCTCTAATTGTCTTAATTTTCGAAGACAAATGGATTTCGTTCCATTGGTTTACAGTAGCGTAAACAAAAAATGGTGCAGCAACATCAAATGTTTGACTAACAGTAATCGTTGAATCTAATGCGACTTTTGAAACATAACTCACGCCATCGTCAACAAGAATTTCTCCTCTTAAATTACGTACAGGCCCTATACCAAAAAGTCCCTCTTTCTCAGAAATTGTATCGAGGTAAATAGTACCGTCTAAAGCTCCTTTCCACATGACATTTTTCATCGCACCTGCAATAAAAACCTCCGAATTGTTTTGGCTCGCATTGCTTTGTTTTATGCTAGACGTACAACTAAACAAACCGAATAGTAAAACCCCTAAAAGTACCCTTTTGATCATAATGTCTTTTTTAAATTACTGCAAGAGCATAACTAGAAGTATTTATGTACATGAGCGCCTGCGATTACAAGTATATAAGAATAAACATTGACACCCTAAAAACACGACCCATCCCGTCTTAAAACTACTAGAATCTCGTACTCAAACTATGTCTTACGCACTGGCATTTGTTCGACATTATATGCAATTTCTTTTATTTTCAATTTTAACCAAGTCCAATTTCCAGTTTCAAGTTCCCATTCAACTTTTACTTCTGTCGGGATGTTAACAGCGTTTCTAATCGATGTTTGTAGTGCCGTGACCGTCCATAGTGAGGGCTCTTTATCTTTGATGTCTTTAAATCTCAAGGCAGTAAATTTTTGAAAATTACCCGTATCATCAAAATGAAAAATACCAGATCCTTTTTGGTTATTGATTGTCAAAGTTGCTTTGGCGCTATTTTCATCAATACCCTCCCAAGTAACGTACTGGCTTAATGAAGCGGTAGGAAACCAAACGATTTCTGCCAGATAGCGTTGAAGGGTAGCCTGATCAATTTTATCACTGTCTTTTGCATTGGCAACAGTTATAA
>PAUP01000039.1 GCA_002712765.1 Cytophagaceae bacterium
TTGGTCTGAGATCGCACTGGCAAAAGCAGAATCGTCACTAGAGATCACAAAATCGGTAAAGCGGTAGATATTGTCCCAAGGCGTATTATTGGGCACGGGATACTTGATGTCATATCCTCCCCAAAATGGTAGGTAATTCTTTTTTTGAGGTAGAGAATCAAAGGTCACCCCACCCAAATAACGAGCGCCTTGAAAAAGCTCCCCCCGTATGCGATTGGGTTTTTCCTTTTTGATACGTAACAACTTACGGTCTACCTGTTCTGAGAGCAGATATAGGCCTTTATAGCGATTGTTTAAAAATACCTCGGCATAAGCCACCCGCGCTCCTGCTTTGGCCTTTGGTTCTTTTTTAAGATAATAAGGCTGATGAATTTGGTTCCATAACCCATAAGAAAGATACGATCGCATACGCAAGGGCTCATTGTGTATAGCGTCTAGTATCCAGTCGTCATCTTTGCGCATGCCAGCCAGCGAAAGATCCAAATTATGGCTAGCCGTATTATCTGTATAAAAATTGAGATCATAGGTTTTTTTAGGAAAAACCAAAGAGCTACTACCTCTTAATTCTACCCCAGCATAAGCCGTTACAAGCGTATCGGCATCTATATAGCTAAGCCGCGTCATGCGTTTGGGCTCATTGATAATCTCTTGCTTGCTAGTGATCTGAATAAGCGGTAACTCGGTAAGATATAAGCTATACGTTTTTCCCGTTCTCGTCGTCAGGGTATGGACGTTTTGGGTAGGCGCCTCAAGAGCTACATCAAGGGTATACTGCTTATTTTGGTATACCACTACTTGTTTGGCATCTAAAATTGGCGCATGATGAATACTCAAAACCGCTATCTCTAGAGAATCATCAAGGGCCAAGGCTTGCTCTGGCAAGGTGAGTTGCTGCGCCACAAGCGTCTTTGCACATCCTAGCGTGAGAATAACACTTAGTAAAAGTCGAGTTGATAATTTCATAGTTACTTACAAAGAACGCCTTTTTGAACCAAAGTTGTTATACCCGTGTGTCTTAGGTTATTCTGACATCTTTTCTATGGCAGCTTTGGCGGCCTGTCCTAGTGCACCATTGGGTTGTAAGGCGTAGGCTTTGTTGTAAAAAAGCTTGGCTTTTTCTTGATCTTTAGTAATCTCAAAAGCCTTTGCCAGACTAAACATGGCTTGTGGTGACTCTGGATATAATTCGGTATTGAGGGCTAGCACCATAATGGCTCCTTCCTTGTTAGGCCCACCCAACATATTAAGCCCCGCGGTATTAAAGTTTTTTTCAAAATCTACAAAACGATAGGCAGGATCTTTGGCCATACGGCGAGCTTCACTCGTTACTTTATCCAATTGCCCATTCATAAATAAAGACGTCAAATAGCCCATAGGATCTATAATAAGATCTTTGCCATCAAAGTTTAAAGCAGCTTCCAATACGGGATCTTGATTGCTGCGATATTGCTCAAAACTCATATCGGCGGCTAGGTGAGGTACGCTAGCATCTGCATTTTCCCATTGCGGTTTGTCCTGCCACCAGGCAAAAGATAAATAGGTATGAATACCACTATTAGGAAGAATCACTGTGCGTGTATCACCATAAAAGTTAATGTTTTCGGCGCTGGGTTCTCCTACAAAGATCGCATTAGTATAATTGTCGATTTCATTGATCAGGTTTTGACAGGCCGAGAAAGTACGTCTGCCTATAATCACAAATAGCTGACCCTCCTTGTTGATCTTTTCGGCTTTGATCAGGCCTTGAATAAATGGTTTATTTAAGTAATTATTACCACCTCCGTTAAGGCGTACATCCAACACTAATTTTTCTACGTCATTATTTTCGATAAATTCGAATACGTCATTATAAAAAGATTCGACACTAACGGTTGGATCATTTGCGATCTGACTATGTCTCACATAAACTGCCTTTTGTTCGGGCAAATATTCGTAGTAATATACTTTGTCTAGGTTCTTGAGATACAAAGGCGTTTGGTCTTGATTTCTGGCACTAATCCAAGTGTCATCATTGGGCATAAGACTGTACCTAGTCTTAAAGCTATCATCCCCAACAGCAGCAAAGCTATATTCAAAAGTACGCCCCTCTTTTTCTAAGGTCATCGCTATATTAGACTGCAATTCTGGAGTTACACCCTGGCTGTGAAGCACTTCAGGAATAATCATATAATTGAGTCCAAAACCTTTGGCATATTGTTCATTCTCGGCAGGGATTACCGGGCGTACACGGGCCATCACTTCCTTTATAGGCGTGCCTGCTATAGCCACCACTTTGGCGCCTAGGGCTACGGCATGGTCTTTATGAGTTCCTTCAATAAAAACTCCATCGTTAAAGTGATATAAATTTATAGGCAATTTATGAAATGGCGCTACCCCTTGTCTGAAACTAATGTCGGTATGCCCATATTCAAACAAAGACACCAACCTACCTATACCTACCTTGAGCTCATGGTCTTCGAGCTTTGGAATTTCATCAATGAGTTGTGTTACTTCGTTGTCAAAATGCGTCTTACTTACTTTTTTAAACAAAAAGGGATAGTCCTGGTGCACCGTTGTTTGTAAAAACCGAATATCTTCTTCCCATGCGGCAGGTGTCATTGTTGACTGAGCCAGTACTAATGGCTGTATCAAAATGTACCCTAAAACAAAAAGAAATGCTCGTATATAGTGTATGGGTAGTCTCATGGTGTATTGTTTAATGATTGATCTTCTAATGGTTTGTAATAAGGCAAATACCCTATACAATGCTCTTTATATGACCCTATTATAAATCATATGTTACACTTTCTCATCTTCGAAGTATGATAGAAGTCATTATTTAAAAGCCAACGTCCTTTTATTTTTGAAAAAAATCAAGTTTATGTGTGTACAACTTATCAGTAAATACAATGTCCCGGGACCTAGATATACGAGTTATCCTACGGTACCCTATTGGGATATGACGCAATTTTCACTCACTGCCTGGAAGGAAAGTTTAAGAGAAAGCTTTCGGGAAAGCAATAACAGTCAAGGCATCAGTCTCTATATTCACCTGCCCTTTTGTGAGTCTATGTGTACTTTTTGTGGTTGTACCAAACGCATAACCAAAAATCACAATGTAGAAAAGCCGTATATCAAGGCACTTATCAAAGAGTTAACACTCTATCGAGAACTCTTAGGTGCTGCTCCAATAATTTCTTCTTTGCACTTAGGAGGTGGAACACCTACTTTTTTTAGTGCAGAAAATTTGGATCTATTGATGGGAGGTATTTTTAGGATAGCCAGAAAAGCCGAAAACTGTGAGTTTAGCTTTGAAGGACATCCTAACAATACCACTTTAGAGCATTTAGAAACCCTAGCTGCTCACGGATTTGAGCGTGTCTGTTATGGCGTTCAGGATTACAATCACAGGGTACAAAAAGCGATTAATCGCATACAGCCCTATGCCAAGGTAAAAGATGTTACTAGCCTTGCACGTCAAGCTGGATATAGCTCTGTAGGACATGATATTATTTATGGTCTACCCTTTCAAACAACAGATGATATTGTTGAGACCATTACCAAGACCATTAGTCTTCAACCCGATCGTATTGCCTATTACAGTTATGCTCATGTACCCTGGATCAAAGGCAATGGTCAACGTGGTTTTAAAACCGAAGACTTGCCTACTCCAGATCAAAAACGCAAACAATACGAGCTAGGCAAAGAATTGCTTTTAGACCACGGATATGTAGAAATTGGAATGGATCACTTTGCCCTTCCTACAGATGCCTTATACACCGCCCAGCAACAAGGTAACTTGCACCGTAATTTTATGGGCTATAACGCCAGTAAAACTCAGGTCATGATTGGATTGGGGATGTCTGCCATTAGTGATAGTTGGTACAGTTTTGCCCAAAATGTCAAAGGACTTGAAGCCTATTATCACTTGTTAGAACACAATACCCTACCTATAGCCAAGGGTCATATACTCACCGATGAAGATCTTATCATTAGAACTCATATACAAGGATTGATGTGTTCTTTTAAAACGAGTTGGGCTTCAGACAACTTACGTTTTGATAGCTTACCAGATGTGCTTATAAGTCTCTCAGAATTAGAAAAAGATGGGCTTATCACTATTAGCTCGGATACTATTGAAGTTACTCAAAAAGGCCGTCCTTTTGTAAGAAACGTGGCGTTGGCCTTTGATTTGAGACTACAAGAAAACAAACCTAGTACACAGCTGTTTTCGATGACCGTCTAGACAGATCCAAAATTATACGAGTACTACAAAAAAGGAGCTTTCAAAGAAGCTCCTTTTTTTTTGAATACATAGCCGTGTCATGCTTTCGCGAAACAAGCCTTTGTTATGATTCGCTTTTATTTTTATCAGATTTCATCATATTGGTTACAATCAGGACCATAGCAATACAAACCACGACAAAGACGCCAATGATTAAACTTCCCATCCCCCAATCTACCAACAAGATATTTGCAATTGTTTTCATAGTATTAGTTTAAATTAATAATTGATTAATGACAGCTATTTTGAGCACTTACCAAAGGTTGAGAAACTTCAAAAGCAGGTGATACATAGGGTATCCCTAGTCCAAGACCTCGCAACACAAAGAGTATCCCCACGATAACGACCACAATAGGAATGACCTTTAGAATTTTGGTTTTGACTTTAGCGTTTATAAAGTTACCGAGATAGATCGCTGTCGTCATAAGTGGGATGGTACCCAAACCAAAAAGAATCATATAAAATCCTCCTTCCCAAGAAATACCCGTTGCCATTGCACCAAAAATGGCCATATACACCAGCCCACAGGGCAACCAACCATTTAAAAATCCAATGGTATAAAAAGTGCCTGGGTCTCTTTTTTTTAAGTTGGCTCCCAAACTTGATTTTACCTTGGCAATTAAGTGATAGATAGGTTTTGTGATAGAAAATCGCTGCATAACAGCACTGGGCATTACCACGACCGTTATCATCAATACACCCACCGCGATAGATAAATATTGCTGTATCCCAAAAAGACTAAGCCCGCTTCCTATCCAACCTAACAAGAAGCCCAGAATCGCATAAGATGTCAAGCGTCCGGCGTGATAACTCACTACCTGAAAAATACGTTTACTTTTACTTTGACGGTCAAGAGGTAGCAAGAAAGCAATAGGACCGCACATACCTACGCAATGAAAACTTCCTAATAAACCAAATATGAGTGCGGTATAAAACATTAGTATACTATAGATTTTTTATACATATAGGGTTTGTCATCATAGGTCCAAGAAATGGTAATATTCCATCTTCCATCCAAGAGTTGGGCATCTGGGATTAACAGCTTATGATCGATGAGTTCTAAAGGAAGTTCAAAATCTAATTTTTCGTTAGAAGGTCTGTAAAGCGATACCGTACCCTGAAGCTTTGCTGCCTCTACCGATGTCGGAAACACTAAAAGCCACCCCTCTGGGGTCTTTGTTCCTGTGATAGGTGCTTCTAAAAGCGTGGTATTGGTCTCGGCATCAATTTCTTGTTGATACAGCATTTCTTTGGCATAATACTCTTCGGTGACCAAGTCATGGCTGTATTTTGAGTCTGTACTCATCGTAATTACAAAATAGAGTATAAACCCTATAAACCCAACGATGGCTATAACTGTTCCTGTTCCCCAGTTCCATTTCATAATCTAGTTTTTTAGACTGCCTTGGCAGTGTTATTTATACGTTCTTGGCCCTAAAAAGGCAGTAGTGGTGGTCTCAATAAGGGTCTCTCCACTATAGATGCCTATTTCTAGGCGGTCTTTATCACCGCTTAAGGCCGCTGCATTTATTTCTATAAAGAGGGTGCCCTCGGCCAAATCTTGACCTGCGACATCTAAAGTTTCTTGAGATACTACTTTAATCTCACCTTTATGCGATAGCAATTCAAAACGAACATCGGCTATTGCGTCTGTGGTTTTATTAACCAGCTTATAGGTGTAAACATTACTAATTTTATTATCGGCTTTGCGCTCATACAATTGTCCTGGTAGTCTTAGAATACGGGCTTCTATATCATTTCTCAAAAATAGCATGCCTATTAAAACGGCAACCAAAATACCTAAGACAGCCGTATAACCTTTTAATCGCGGGGTAAATGTGAATCGTTTTTTCTTTTCGATCGCATCCTCACTGGCATATCTAATGAGCCCTTTAGGCAGATTGACCGATTCCATGATATGATCACAAGCATCGATACAAGCCGTACAATTAACACATTCTAACTGTGTCCCATTGCGAATATCTATACCGGTAGGGCAAACATGCACACACTGAAAACAGTCGATACAATCACCTTTGCCCAAGGCAGCTCGGTCTTCGTTTTTTCTAAATTTTGAACGTCCCTCACTGCGTTCTCCTCGTTTATGGTCGTAGGCAACTACAATAGATTGATTGTCCAAAAGCACGCCTTGTAAGCGGCCATAAGGACAAGCGATAATACATACTTGTTCTCTAAACCAAGCAAAGACAAAATAGAATACACCGGTAAAAATTAATAGCGACACCAAAGTACTCCAGTGTTTTGTAGGTCCCTCGGTGATGTAGCGTATCAATTGATCTGAACCAATAAGGTAGGCCAAGAATACATTGGCAATCAAAAATGAGATGATAAAAAACACCGTCCATTTTAAGGAGCGTTTCTTTATCTTTTCGGCATTCCAGGGCATTTTACTCAATCGGATTTGTTTGCCTCGATCCCCGTCTATCCAATATTCTATGCGTCTAAAGACCATTTCCATAAAAATGGTTTGAGGACATATCCAACCACAAAACAAGCGACCAAAGGCAACCGTAAATAGGATGACAAAGACCACTCCTATAATCATCATAATGACAAAGAGGTGAAAATCTTGCGGCCAGAATGGAAAACCAAAAATATTGAATCGACGTTCCAATACATTGAACATCAAAAACTGGTTCCCTCCTATTTTGATAAAAGGCGCCGAAAACAAAAAGGCAAGCAAGACATAACTTACGTACTTGCGATAGGTATACCACTTTCCGCTCGGTTTTTTGGGAAATACCCAGGCACGCTTTCCTTCTTCGTTTAGCGTCCCTATAGTGTCTCTAAAATTTTCTTGCCCTTGTTCTGCCATGCTAATTCTCTACAGTAATCATTACAGCCGTCGTATCGGTGACAGGGATGACAACAGTTTCTTCTGGTAAGGCGGGTGCATCTGGATCTACCCAAACATCCCCTTCTGGCTCTTTAGGTTCGGCTGGAGCTGTTCCTTGCAAGGTGAGCACATAACTAGCCACCTGTGCCATCTGAGCGGGTTTGAGTTCAGACTTCCAGGCAATCATACCCTTACCATCACGGCCTCCTTCAGAAATAGTTTTGAATACATTTTTGATCCCACCCCCTAAAATCCAATAGGCATCGGTAAGATTAGGACCTATACCTCCACCACCATCGGCTTTGTGACAAGCGATACAGCGCTCCATAAAGATGGCTTTACCATCGTTGAGGTCTGCGGTTTCGGTAAGCATGGTCACGGTATTGATATCAACAAGATCTTTGGCCGTTTTTTTCCACTCGGCTATTTCGGCTTCAGCCTGAGCTACAGCAAGCTGGTATTCTTCTTCTTGATCATAATCATCAAACACTTCAAATCGAACAAGGTAAATCACTGCAAATACGATAGTTGCATAAAACATATATACCCACCACGGCGGCAAATTGTTATCCAATTCTTTAATACCATCATAGTTGTGATCTAAAATGATTTCGTGCTCCTCTTCAATGGCTTTACTGCCTAATGACTTTTTGTACTTCTCCTTAATCCATTTAAATTGTTTCGCTTTCGCGGAAGCGGTACGCTCGTCATAACGGGCTTTCCCTTCTTCAGATAGACTCTTATACAGCACTCCTTTTAAGGCCTCTGCACAAACCTCACCAGCCACATAAAACAAAAGGATAGCTCCAAATACAGCCCACATCCAGGGTTGTTCTAAAAAGATTGAGGTCTCACCATTGCTACCTACCCAGTCTAGGAAAAAGTAGCCCAAAATGGCAAAGCCTAGTATACGTAATAATGAAGCTGTTGTTCTCATAGATAAAGGTCTTTAGCGTGAATGGTACTATCGTTTAATGGGATATTGCTCACCTCTTTGATATGAGCCTTCTTGGCGGTAAATACCCACCAGAAAAGTGCTGCAAAAAACACAAAGAAGATCAGTAAGGAGATGATGGGGTATATGGCCACACCATCGATATTTTCGAGATTTCCTTTTACAAATTTTAACATGGTTTAGTCGTTTAAAGTGGCGGTAGAACCGTCAGGGTTTTTAATTTTAATATCGGTACCAAGGCGTTGCAGATATGCGATAAGTGCCACTACCTCACGATCTCTCATTTCAATAAATTCTTCACCATTCTCGGCAGCATACTTTTTGTCGGCCTCGTAGGTTTTGGCAAAATCAGGATCGGTATAAAGGTTTTTTTCGATCTGAGTTGCTTGTTCTATCATCCACTCATAGGCGCGATCGATATCTTCCTGACTATAAGGTACTCCTAGGGTCACCATAGCATTCATCTTATCGATGGTTTGATCCTTATCTAGTGGGTTCTGAATAAGCCACTTATAGGAAGGCATTATAGAACCTGGCGAGGTGGTTTGAGGGTCGTAAAAGTGGTTTAAATGCCAGTTGTCACTGTATTTACCTCCAATACGCATCAAATCTGGACCAGTACGTTTACTTCCCCATAGGAAAGGATGATCATAGACATACTCCCCTGCCTTCGAATATTCTCCATAGCGCTCTACCTCACTTCTAAAAGGTCGGATCATTTGCGAGTGACAAGACACACAACTCTCCCTGATATATATATCACGACCTTCGAGTTCTAGAGGTGTATACGGTTTAACACTTGAAATAACTGGTACGTAATCATCTACCATAAGTGATGGGATAATCTGTACCATACCCCCAATCAAGATGGCAATAGTTGCAAAAATGGTAAGCTTGACAGGACGACGCTCTAACCAGGTGTGATATCCTTCTTTGGCGGTTCTGCGTTTGGTCACCTTTTGTAATGGCGCAGCTTCTGCAAGCTCATCGCTTACTTTAGAACCAGCTCTCGCAGTTTGAATCACATTGTACACCCCTATTAAAGCCCCTACAATAAACATAGTACCTCCAATAGCACGCATCCAGTACATCGGGATGATTTCGCTAATCGTTTCTAAGAAGTTTCCATACATTAAGGTACCGTCTGGATTAAATTGCTTCCACATCGAAGCTTGTACAAATCCAGCAACATACATAGGTAGGGCGTAGAGTATAATTCCTAATGTACCCACCCAGAAATGCACATTGGCCAATTTTGTAGACCAAAGTCGCGTTTTAAACAATTTTGGGATCAACCAATAGATCATACCAAAGGTTAAGAAACCGTTCCAGGCTAATGCCCCTACGTGTACATGAGCAATAACCCAATCACTAAAGTGTGCGATAGCGTTCACATTTTTGAGCGAAAGCATTGGGCCTTCAAAGGTGGCCATCCCGTAACCTGTGATGGCTACAACCATAAATTTTAAAACCGGGTCGGTGCGTACCTTATCCCAGGAACCACGTAGGGTAAGTAAACCATTAATCATACCTCCCCAAGATGGGGCAATAAGCATAACCGAAAAGGCCACTCCTAAGTTTTGTGCCCAATCTGGTAAGGCCGAATACAACAAGTGATGCGGGCCTGCCCAGATATAAATAAATATCAAAGACCAAAAGTGTACGATAGACAGACGGTAAGAATACACAGGTCTGTTTGCTGCTTTGGGTACAAAGTAGTACATCAATCCCAAAAATGGTGTCGTCAAGAAAAAGGCGACCGCATTATGGCCATACCACCATTGTACTAGCGCATCCTGAACCCCTGCATAGGCCGAATAACTCTTTAATGCGCTAATGGGAAGCTCCATACTATTAACGATATGAAGTACCGCCACAGTAACAAAAGTGCCTAAATAAAACCAAATGGCCACATAGAGGTGACGCTGACGTCTCTTTAATATGGTTCCAATCAAATTGGCGCCAAAGGCAACCCAGATTAAGGCGATCGCGATATCAAAAGGCCATTCGAGCTCTGCGTATTCTTTAGAAGTCGTAAAACCTAAAGGAAGCGTAATAGCCGCCCCTACGATTATGGCCTGCCAACCCCAAAAGTTGAGATTACTGAGCCAATCTTTCCACATACGAGCTTTGAGTAAACGCTGAGTAGAATAATAGACCCCAGCAAATATCGCATTACCTACAAAGGCAAAAATAACGGCATTGGTGTGTAGTGGGCGTAAGCGTCCAAAACTAAGCCAAGAAATGCCGTCTGTAAGATTGGGAAACAAAAACATGAATGCAAGTAATAAACCTACACTCATCCCTATGATGCCCCAAAACAAGGTGGCGACGATAAATTTCCGAACAATTTTGTTGTCGTAATAGAATTGTTGTATTTCCATAGTTAATTGGATTGATCTTTTATGATGATGGATTTTGGTGAAGTAGTCTTTGTAGTAGTACTAGGATTTTCTTTGACAATTTCGTCTTCGAATAACATGCGTATTGATGGTGTATAGGCATCGTCGTACTGCCCCTTGCCTACCGATATTAAAAAGGCGAGAAAAAATACAACAGCAACAATAACACTAATACAAAGAAGGATGTAAATGATCTCCATAAGGCTTGTAAATATGTGGTAAAACTAGGAGGATAGTTTTAGCATACATATGACTTTTGTCAGCTTTTAATTGTTTCTTTTTTGGGGGGATTGCGACTGTTTTCTATCTAGCTTTTTACCAATGAGATAGGTCAAAAAGGTGGTAAAAACTACAATGCTTATAGAGCTCAATGGCATCAAAATCGCAGCAACTACCGGCTTTAAATGTCCGCTTATCGCGAAAGCAAGCCCAATCAGGTTATAGCACAACGAAAAAATGAAGGCGTACTTGATAATCTGTATGCCTTTTCGCGCAAGCATACCCATCATAGATATAGATTTAAAACGACTGGCGTCCAAAATGACATCACAGGCTGGTGAAAACACATTGATATTTTCTGACAACACGACGCCTACATTACTTTGTGCCAAGGCTCCTGCATCGTTTAAACCATCACCTATCATCATGACATTGCGGCCTTCGCTTTGTAACTGTTTGATAAACGCAAGTTTGTTTGCTGGAGTCTGATTAAAATACAGTCGTGTTTTTAAAGGCAATTGAGAGCTTAGAAAGGATTTTTCGCTATCGTTATCTCCAGAAAGGACAAAGAGATCGTGATCCTGACTAAGGTGGTTAAACAGCTCCTGCATTCCTTTTCGGTACTCATTCTTAAAGACAAATCGACCTTTGTAATCTTGATTGGCGCTCACGTGAACAGCCGTTTGATCGACTCTAGAAAATGCATGTCGTTGCTGTTGATCTTTTGAGGTGGGCGAAGCTCTTTTAGGGCTAACATAACCTAGCGATCCCGCCATAATCATATCTTTTCCGCTACTGCCCTGTACGCCTTCTCCTATGGCTTCCTTAAAATCGTCAAGCGTTCTGATCTGATGATCTTTAAGCCACGTATACAATTGCCTACTTAAAGGGTGACTAGAAGAGCGCAAAGTCGAGGTAAGTATCGACTTTTCGTCTTCACTTAGATCAATTCCTTCATAACGGATGGTATTTTTTTCGGTCGTGGTTAGCGTTCCAGTTTTGTCAAAGACGATGGTATCAATAGTGGCCAATTGCTCGATCACCTTTGTGTTTTTTATATAACACTGTTGTTTTCCAAATATTCGCAAGAGATTACCCAATGTAAAAGGAGCAGCCAGGGCAATGGCACAAGGACAAGCAACAATGAGTACTGCAGTAAATACATTTAAGGCCATACTGGCATTATACCACAACCAAAAAGAGCCAGAGAGCCCAGCTATGGTTAAAATGGCAATCGTAAACCGTTTACTTATTTGATCGGTAAGCGTTTCAAAAAAGGCCTGATTATTCTTATCAAAGATCTCATTAGACCAGAGTTGTGTCAAATAACTCTGATCTAGTGCTTTGTTGACCACCAATTGCAGTGGGCCTGCTTGTTGTCTTCCTCCCGCAAATATTTTATCGCCTACTTGTTTGACTACAGGAACGGCCTCTCCAGTTACAAAACTATAATCGATAAGTGCCTGACCACTTTCTAAGACGCCATCTACAGGAATCAATTCCTGATTGCGTATTAAAATGCGATCTCCTGGACGTAATTCGTTAACCGCGATCTGCTCTTCGAGCTCTTGTTTATTGGAGCCGCTCTGGGCTTGCACTTTTGACAATCGCGTTACGGCAAGCGGGAAATAGGATTTATAATCGCGCTCAAAAGATAAAAAAGCATAGGTTTTTTGTTGAAAAAACGTACCGAGTAATAAAAAGAATACCAAACCGCTTAGACTGTCAAAAAAACCAGTGCCCAAATCAAAAATTATTTCTATAGACGACCGTATAAAGAGTACGGCTATTCCTAAAGCGATAGGCACGTCGATGGTAAGGATCTTAGAACGTAGTCCTTTGTATGCCGCTTTAAAATAATGACTGCCCGAATAAAAAACAACTGGCAACGCAAAGGCGAACATAAGCCATCTAAACACTGTTTTGTAGCGATCCAACCAATACTCGCTTACCTCAAAATACTCTGGAAATGATAAAAACATAATATTTCCAAAGGCAAATCCTGCCACTCCTATTTTATAGATAAGGCTACGATCTTTATTCTTTTTTTTCTCTGTTCCTTCTTCTAATGAGATATGTGGTTCATACCCTATACTACACAACAGACGTACTAAGGTATACAGGGTGAGCTCTTCGGGGTCAAAAGTGACTCTGATTTCTTTTTTGGGAAAATCGACCTGAGAATTACGAACTCCCGTATGTAGTTTGGATAAGTTCTCTAGTATCCAAATACAAGAACTACAATGAATAGCAGGTATAGAAAGTGTGATTATCTGCACTCCTTGCTCGTCAAAATCGAGTAAGCGAGATACAATATCTGGGTTTTTCAAATAATCAAAGCTATGCGCAAAACGCTCGGGATTTACTCCAGGCGAGGCCTCTAAATCGTAATACTTGGTGAGATCGTGTTCGGATAATATCTCATATACCATTTTACAACCTTGGCAGCAAAAGACTTTTTCGTCTAAAACAATAGCGGCTGTATCGCATAACTCGCCACAATGATAACAGTCCTTCATAGATGATGATTAAATGAATGTTGCAAAGATGCACCACCACTCTTGGGCAAACTATGACGATTGTCAGCTCAGAAACCCATTTTGGCTGCTCAAGAAATAGGCCTTACACCTTAGACGAAGCGATTGTATTTAACGCATTAGGCGCCATTAAATTTCTATCCCAGGCACTGAGGTTTTCGATAGTAGCCATCGCAATATTGGTCAATGCTTCATGTGTAGCATAAGCTTGGTGTGGGGTAAGTACTACTTTGGGATGCTTTAATAAGGCCTCCAATACGGCTTCTTTTGGAGGAGTATCTGATAGATCGTAAGAGAAAATACCTTTCTCTTTCTCATACACATCGGTGGCATAGCCTCCCAAGAGATCTTGATCAAGTCGCTCTAATAGCGAAGTTGTGCACACAATACCTCCCCTAGCCACATTAACCAAAATAGTTGTAGCGGCCATGTTTTTTAGGCTTTCGGAATTGATAAGGTGATGTGTCTGGCTGGAAAGGGGGAGACTTAAAAATACAATATCACTGCTACGACACAAGTCATCAAAAGTCGTATAGCTAAGATCGTAGGCGCTTTTGAGCTCCGGATTTTCGTTTGGGTCAACCGCAGTAAGTAAGCATCCAAAACCATGCATAATTCTGGCAATGACAGCTCCAATCTTTCCCGTACCTACAATACCCACCTTTTTTCTAATCAAATCCTGACCTACCAAATTATCTAAAGTAAAATCGTGATCTTGCATCTGTCTATGAGCCAGGACTATCTTTCTATTTATAGCCTGTAGGAGTCCTACCGCATGCTCTGCGATGGCGTGTGGCGAATATTTTGGCGCATGAGCCACCTGTATGCCCAAACTTGTGGCTTTTTTAATATTGACGTTGTCGTAACCCGCCGAGCGCAAGGTGATATAACGCACGCCAAAATCGTATAATTTTTCTAGGACATTGACAGAAGCGTCATCGGCAGAGAATATGGATACTGCCTCAAATCCCACAGCTTTATTTGCCGAGTGCGTGTGTAATCGATCTTCTATAAAATGAAGTTCACACAAACCCTCATTGGCTTTTTTAAGAAATGGAATTTCAAACTTCTTGGCCGAATATACTAGGGTTTTCATAATTCTGAGGCTGTAGGTGGTATCAATAGATTTTGTTCTTCTAGTGCCCAAGTGAGTAAGGCAATATAATCCTTGATCGCTTTACGCGTGTTACCTGGTTCGGTTATATCGATACTTCCCTTCCAGATAATCTCTCGATCTTTTGTTGGACATATACAGTACAATGCCGTTTCGGCATGATAGACCGTATAGCTTTCTATATACTCATCTTCTGTGTAAATGCCTTGGCTTGAACGATAGTCATCCTCAAAATTATTAAATGTTCTATCAAAATTTTTATAGGCCTGAATGAGATTGACTTTATCTTCGGCACTCACAATTTTAGAAACCAAAATAGCATCAAACCCATCGGTAAGCATCGCGTTTTCTAGCACATCAAGCTCTGCCAAAGTGCGCGGACGCTGTGTAAATTGCTCTGAAAAAAAGGCATCGCTTACAACAGCATTAACCCCTTGATCTCTCAAAGAAGCCGCTAGTTTTTTTTCAAAAAGTTTGCGGTTATCCAGATCATTAGTCATGGCCAAGACCAAAACCTTTTCGGCCATAAATAGATCGATATCTGGGTTTTTCCAGTTTTCGACAAGTTCGCTAGTGGTACATCCAAATAAGGTAAAAGTGACCACTACAATAAAGAAACGGGTGATTAGGTTCATAAGAAGTTATTTGAGTAAGGTATTTTGTTTGCGGTTTTTATAAAAAGTTCTGAGTACATCAAACACTTTGTATTTGAGCTGTCTATAGCTGGTATTAAATGTTTCAAATTTTAAAGACAGTAAAAGATGTTGATCTTTAAAGGCCTTTTCTTTTTGTAATTCGTTGACACCATCTACCAGAACTTCTAAGGCATTACGGTGTTTAACAAACAGACTTGTCAAGGTACTTACCTCTTGTTTGTTTTTGGATAGCTGGGTGATTAGGTCTGTCATTCTTTCTAAGGTAGCTGCATCATTTACATGAGGTTGGGCCTGGCTAAGTAACTCATCCAGAAAGTCGTGTTCATGGGCAATAAAGTCTAAAGTAGACTGCCACTGCAGGGTAGTCTCATGAATTTCTTCAGGAGTAAACCATTCGAGATATTTGAATTTATAATTCTTGGTATACATAATACATCCTTTTCATTGCGCATTGGGCAGGCCCTAACTACGGCTATCTTTTAAGAACCTAAAATTAACTCGTCAACCTTGGGTAAACAATGATAATGGTCAGCTTAGCACAACTAAGCATAAAAAGAAAAGTGTTGGCCCTGGTTGGGGATAGTGATATGCCATTTTTTTTCGTATTGAAGCTTAACGCGAAAGGCATCACAGCTAGCAGCCTCTCCATGAGTAAGAAACACCTGCTCGGGAATATTTTTAATATCGGCAAGCCAGTCTAGTAATTCGTGTTGATCGGCATGTGCCGAAAGACCTTCAAGTGTATGTACTTTGGCCTTTACTGGAAAATATTTACCGTAAATTTTGAGTTCATGAACTCCTTCTTGTAATTGACGTCCTCGTGTTCCTTGGGCCTGATAACCTACAAGAAGAATGTGAGTGTCTGGATTATCGACATACTGTTTGATATAGGTCAGTACGCGACCTCCAGTAACCATGCCACTACCAGCAATCACAATTTTTGGGTTGGGTTTGTCTATCACTTCCCAAGTCTCTTTAAAAGAGGTCACTATGTGAATATGACTACACATGGCCTTATACTCTTTTGATGTTAACTTATGCCATTTTTTAAAACGCTCAAACAAAGCCAAAACATTGGCTCCCATTGGGCTATCAACATAGATCGGCACATAAGGCAAATGCTTCTCGACATACCCCTTCCAGAGTATATACATCAAGGTTTGTAAGCGTTCGACCGCAAAACTCGGGATAATAAGTGCCCCTCGCTTATGTACAATCTCATGTATGTATTGTTGTAGGGTTTGTGTTATATCTACCCCATCGTGTAACCTATCGCCATAGGTGCTTTCTACAAATAGTACATCGGCCCATTGGGGTTTGAGCGGAGGGTTTAACAAATAATCATCTGGTCTTCCTACATCTCCTGAAAACACAAATCGCTTACCATTGATATCTATTTCAATAAAACATGCTCCTAAAATATGGCCTACAGCATTAAACCGAATAGATAAATACTCTTGAAATTGTATCCACTCTTGATCTTGAACAGGGTTAAATAAAGTCATGCATTGTTGTGCCGTTTTTAGGGTATAGTAGGGTTTTGCTGGGTGATGCTTTGAATAGCCCTCTTCATTGGCGCGTTTGGCATCTTCTTCATGTATTTTGGCACTGTCTTCAAGAATAATTTTGGCGATGGCAAGTGTTGGAGCAGTCCCTAATATTTTACCTCTAAAGCCTTGTTCGAAAAGCCTTGGAAGATAGCCTACATGATCAAGATGCCCGTGAGTGAGCAAGACCATATCAAGTGCAGTTACATCTATAGGTAGATCGTCCCAATTTTCTTCTCTCAAGGTTTTGAGACCTTGAAAAACTCCACAATCTATAAGTAGGCACATATCCCCGACCTGGAGATAATATTTAGAACCGGTCACTGTTTTTGCGGCACCCAGAATTTGAATATCTACCTGATACCTTTTAGGAGTCTTTACCATTACATATCATATTAATCTCATTGATGATGCGCGCTTTGCGTTTTGACCCTATCCCCAAGTGGTCTAGATAAAAACTGTCTCCTATAAGTTGTCTGCACAAAACGATATCTCGACTCAATAAGAAATCTTTTTCACGCTGGGTTAATAAGGTAGAAACTGTTACAGGATACAATCCTAATTTGTCAATTCTGTCTTTGAGGCCATGTTGAGCTGGATAATCCCAACTAAGCAGGTATAACTGAGCACATCGCCCGTATTGTATGGCGTCTTTTGTAAAACGGGTATTGGTCACTACCCAGCCTTCGGTAGTGGTCTTGTTTTTCTTGGCAGCTATAATATCGCGATATATCGAATGGATATACAAGGGTATTTTGACATCGCAATTATTGCCTTTGTCATTGTGAAATTTACACTCGATATAGGCCGTAGTATCAGACTTTTTTGCAATAATATCTACCTCGTGATCAACACAGCGCCCCATGACCATCTGCCCTACTGCTGCGCTGTAATCTGATGCTTTTAAAATGGCAGCGATAAAACGCTCAAATGGGAATCCAGTAGGTCCCAGCTCGTATATGGCTTTTTTTAATTTGTACTTGGAGGCGTAAGATGATTTTTTTTGCTTTAGCAGCGAAAATGCTCTATTGTAAATTTCGGCAGTAGAAATACCTGAATACAATTCATTTTCTATGCGCTCCAAAATCTGTTGAATCTCTTTCGATGAAGCACCAGAATACGATAAGGAAGTACGCAATTTGTCCATCGAAAAGTCAACAGCTTGCCCCGACGCTTTAAACACACGAATAGGTGTGGTTTTCATTCTCGATTATTTTTAAAATAATCGCGAACCAAGGCTTTTATTTGATTTTCTGTCATACTATCGGCTTTTTGTAAGGTCACTACCTTGGCCGATAATTCCTTGTGATGGGCTTTGAGTTCTTTGGCAAACATTTGTGCAGCTTCGGCTGGTCCAAACAGCCCCAATTGATCAACTTCATCTAAAGCCTCAATGATCTTTGAAAAGTAAGCCTTTAATTGTTTTTGCTCGTGTGCTAAGTATTTACTGTCATGAACCACATCTTGTGGCCCTCCTTTAAAACGAGTGCCAGAACCACCACCTATATTGTAACTATCCATCTCAGAATCGATGGTTTGCATTTTGGCATCATTTGGCGAAAGCCTAACAATATGTGCATTGCGCTTGTCCAACCATATTCCTATATTTTTCATAAACTCTTTTTTTTAGTTTCTTAAATCGTGTAAAGCCAGAACTGGCACCGTTGCATACATCCCAATTTTTTTGACCATGGGATTGGAAAAAACACTGTCAAACAGAAAATGCTTTTTATTGATAAAGGCTATCATATCACTGTTTCTACTCTCAACAAAGTGTTGTACACCCTCTGATGGATCGGAGCCGCTCAATCTGTGAAAGCTATGAGAAACGGTTTCGAAACAAGTTGTCAATAAGGCTTTATTATTGAGTTGTAACTCTGATAGCATATCGCTTTGATCGACATGTACAACAGCGATATTCGCCTCTTTTAATTGGGCGATGTCAATGAGATACTGTAATTCGCGACGTTTGAAATGGGTTTTGTAACTCGTAGGAAATACAATTTCTTTGAGTACCGCAAATCGTGCTTCTAGTGGTACACCCATTACAGGACAGTTGCGCAGTTTTTCCATGACAGTCGTGGTATTGCTTCCAAAGGCCAATTCACGCGCATTTGTGCGACCTTTGGTACCCATAATGACCATGTCTATATCTTGCTTTTCTACAATATCTTTCAAGGCAGACAAAAGGTCGTTATTTTGAGATAAGGTGACAAAATTGTGCTTGTGGTTGCTGTTTCTAAAAGACAACATTTGCAGTACCTTATCGAGTCCCTCTTCGGATGCCACTTTAGCCTCCTCTAGCGCTTGATCTCCATAAGACTGCAATAACATACCGTCTAAGGCGATGCCTTTTATGGCATAGGTATTAAGAATATAAAACGTCACTTCCTTTTCTTTAAAAAGATCGGCTGCATAGGTGATGGCATTCCACGCATTTTTTGAAAAATCTGTAGGTAATATTATTTTAAAACTCATAACGTTTTTTTTATCAGATGAGTAGATCGTTTACATTTGAATTATTCATCCTTTAATACCAATAATGGTATCTTCGAATGAAAGCCTAAATTTTCTACAACATCTTCTTGAAATAAACGCTGAAGAAAACTCTTTTTGTGATGCGTCAATACGAGCAAATCGGCCGAAGTCTTTTTGATAAAGTCATCCAAAATGGTTTCTTTCTTTGAAGCATTCTCTAGCCAGTGCATTGTTGATTCTATATCGCCCAAAGCTGCTTTTAGCGCTTTATACTGTGATTCTATATGTGATTCGGGCTGCTTTTGATTGTATATGTGAGTGATTTTTAACGCTGGATGATGCAGGCGCATAAGTTCTTTGAGCAAATGCAAGCCATTAGCTGCAATTGGCTTTTTGAAATCTGTGGCAAACACAATGGTTTTTGGCGGTTGTACTTTGGCCTCTTGTGGGATGGCCAAAACGGGAGCTTGTTTTATCTTTTTAATGAGACGTACGGTCTGACTTCCCATAAAAACCTCTTGCAGTCCAGTAGCCCCTTTGGTACCCATAACCACAAAATCGATACGCTCGTCATTGACCAACTTATTGATAAAGCGATCAAGGGGTAGCCCTGTCATTAGGGTTTCGAAGCTAATATCCATACCAGAGGTATCGGCCTGAATACTTTTTTTGAGAATGTCAAATTCTCGTTGTACGCGTTTTTCTACTTTCTGATAAAGATCATCGCTCTTACCAATATCAATCCTACTGGTTGATCTTGAAAATTCGTCTTCAAAAGAATGTATGAGTACTATCGAAGCGCTTTCGGTTGCTAATAGTTTGGTAGCATACAATAAGGCATTGTAGGCGTTATTTGAAAAATCTGTAGGTACTGCTATTCGTTTCATATACTTAAATTTGTACTTTAAAACTACCACCTACAGCCCTTCAAAACTATGACATTAATCAGCAAGTGCGGGAAGAATCAACAAGGGCACCTTAGCGTGATAAGACATTTTTTTGATAATAGGTTCTCTGACCAAGTCTTGAAAGAAGCTTCTGGGATATCGAATCATAGCCAGCAAATCAATATCAAGCTCTTCATTAAATACCCTTAGGGCCGTTTCTATGCTATTAAAATGCGGAATCACATGAAGGTGGTAATTAATACCTGCTAACATTTCTTCTAGATTAGATAGGTTTTGCTCTTGTGTTTCTGTAAGCAATGGATCGTAATACACCTCAATAATACGCAGTGATGCTTGCCACAGTGATAAAATATCGAGCATTGGTGCTATTTCTTTATGGGCATAAGGCCTGGTAAAATTGGTAGCAAAGGCGATCTTTTT
This sequence comes from Cytophagaceae bacterium, assembly GCA_002712765.1. GTDB lineage: Bacteria > Bacteroidota > Bacteroidia > Flavobacteriales > Flavobacteriaceae > Dokdonia. The sequence goes on from PAUP01000039.1 coordinate 20,358, forward strand.
GGGGTTGGCATATTTGGCTTGATCAGGAATAACCAATATTGGTATACGAGTCATCTCTTTAATTACCCTATAGGTATTGCTTCCTAAAATGAGCTGCTTAACACCCGAAGCTCCTTTTGAACCCATAACTATCAGATCAAATTCTGAAATTGACAAGGCTTGTAGTGCTTCTAAAAGGGTTCCCGAAGTGGTTTGAGTAACAAATATATGACGCTTATTATCGGTATAATGTGCGATTTGAGACAAGGTAGCCTCTAATTGCGACTTGGCCTGCTTTTCTTCGAGCTGATAGTAATGACCAACGCGATGAGGACTTTTGCCAAGAAGTTGAATTGGGCTGGGTTGATAGGCATGAAACAAAGTAAATCGTACATGTTCTGTTTCAAATAAGCGTTGCGCATAGCGTAAGGCATGAGTAGCATTTTCTGAAAAATCGGTAGGAACAAGTATGTTTTTCATCTCAATGATTATTTAATGAAGGGATGACCAAAAAAGGTTGTGTAATATGATGAACAAGGGTATTGATCACGGGTGTAAAAAGAAGGTTTTCAAAAAAACTATGTTTGTTGTGAATCATTACCAATAAATCGATGTTATGCCTGCTGTCAAAATCTTTCAAGGCTTCGAGTACATCCATGCCATCGCTTTGTTGAAATAGATGAGCACTGGCTTTAAAATACTGATCTAGTGCCGACTTTGTTTCCACTTGAGACTCATCTAGGTCGATGCCATAATACGCATTTAAAAATACCAATCTCGAACTGTGCTTTTGACAAATGTCTCTGACCAAAGAAATTCCTTTGTTCTCTAGAGATAGGTTATAATCTGTTGCAAAAACAATTTCTTTAGGCTCCTTACAATTGGCCTGAGCAGGAACACATAAAACAGGGACTTTAGCATTTTTGATTGTATGCATGGTCTGAGATCCCAGAAAGATTTCTTTTAATCCTGAAGCACCCTGAGTACCCATAACAATGAAGTCAATACTGTATTGGTCTACCATTTCCTTTATCTCGTGCAATAGCAAGTTGTAGGAGGCCAGTTTGACAAAGTGATGATCCTTATCGGCATACCATTCTTTTACGATGTCAATCTCGCGTTGTAGTTTTTTTTCAGAACGCTCTTTATACACGGCTCCTAAGCCCTGTTGAATAGCCCCCTGGGTGTCGTAAACCGTGGTCGCATAAATAGAGGCCGGCGTAAAGGTATTTAATACATAAAAAGTACATACCTCATGTTTCATTAAGTGTACGGCATAAGCGAGCGCTTTTTGCGCATTTTCCGAAAAATCTGTAGGGATAAGTATATGTTTCATAGTTGCTATGGTTTAACGTGCAAGGTTTTGAAGAACCAATAAGGGAATCTCGGTGTGTAAACAAATAGGATCTAGATTGGATTGATCAAGCAATTCTTCCATATAAGAATGATGAGTGTTGACCATGACGATCATTTCTATACCTTCTGCCTTGATATAGGCATTAACTTTTTCTACTATAGGCCCGTAATCTTGTCTTACAGACTGAAGGCTATTTTCGCGAAAGCTATATGACAAAAGCGCCTTATTGTCTTCTTGACGCAAAGACAGTCGCTCGTAATTGGACAAGTATAACATATGTATGGTGGCTCTATAACTCTTGGCCAAACAAGAAAGTAGTTTTAATTCTCGCTTGCGATAGGGTAACATATAATTGGTAGGAAAAAGAATATTGCTGGGGCGCTCATAAGAGTATACTGCCGGAATAGCAAGTACAGGACACTTGACATACTTGATCACTTGAAGCGTCTGACTGCCATAGGTGAGTTGTTTATTATCAGATTTACCCTTGGTGCCCATAACGATCAAATCGATATTTTCCTTTTCGACCAAATCGTGAATCTCATCTAGCAAATAACCAAAGACTGGTAATTTTTCATAGCTGTGGTTGGGCGCTGGATAATACGCTTTTATTTTGGTCAGAATTTCATCCAAAGCACCATCGGCACGATCGTGATGAATTTGTTTGTGCTCTTCGAGTAAAGCCCTGCTGGTCACCTCCTCATTTGCGTAGACTTCTTCTCCGTAGGTATGCAGTAGGTAAAATATACATTTTTCGTATTTGAAATATTGAATAGCCGCCTTTAAGGCATTCCAAGAGTTTTCAGAAAAATCTACAGGAGCAATTATTTTTCTCATAGCGCAGTGATTTGAATATTGAACAGGGTAAAACTACCCAAGTCATCGCTGTCAAACTATGATTAATATCAATACTACTTATTCGTGAACAATTAAAAAAGGGACTTTCTTGTGATAATCGATAGTAGCGTCTAAAGAGGGCGAAAACAGCAGACTTTCTGAGAAATTCATATTCTTAGCAAAAAGGATAACAAGCTCTACGCTTTGTACATTGATAAAAAACTGTAACGCCTCATCCATTGTCTTATTTATCACAAAATGGAAACTGTGACTAATCGAATCAAAAGCATCTTGTAAAAACAACTTGTTTTGAGATTGTCGCTCATTGATTACCCCATCTTTTTTTGACAGGTTGAGAATGTGCAAATGCGCTTTATTATTTGTGACCACTTCTTTTATGGCTGTGACTGCCTGAGCGTTATGTCTAAAGTTGAAATCGGTTACGAGAGCCATTTGCTGTGGGACGGGGCATTGAACCTCACTAGGTACAATAAGAACAGGACATTTAATTCTGGTTAGTACCTCTCTGGTATAACTTCCCAAGACACTATCCTGAAA
>PAUP01000040.1 GCA_002712765.1 Cytophagaceae bacterium
CGCGCTGAACCTACCCTTATGAAACGTAAATATCTGTACCCCGTATTAGTCTTGGTCTTTACGGTGGCTTTTTTGTTTTTTGAAAAGTATGTCAATAAAGCTATAGATGCGCCTAATGTAGAAACAGGAGCAGTGGCAAAACAGCATACCAATACCTATTTTTTACCAACCTCAACCACGGCTCAGGTGGTACATCACAATTATTATTCTTTGAGCTATAGTGAGGCTCACGAACAAGCCGAGTGGGTGGCTTATGAATTAAAAAAATCTCAAGTTCAAAACAATGATTTTGAGCGGCCGTATTTTGAAATGGACGATGCTGTAGCAACGCAAAGCGCACATTGGAAAAATTACAAAAATTCTGGTTATGACCGAGGACATTTATGTCCTGCCGCCGATCGAGAATTTGATTTACATGCGTATCAAGAAACCTTTTTGACTAGTAATATCAGCCCTCAGCGACATGAATTTAATGCAGGGGTCTGGAATAGATTAGAGCAGCAAGTACGGCGCTGGGCAAAGCGCTATGATGGTGTCTTTGTCGTCACGGGCGGAGTGCTCGCTGATCGCATTGGGGCCATAGGTGAAGAAGCCGTCACTGTGCCAGAATCTTTCTATAAAATTGTTTATGACCAAAGTGGAAATACCCCTAAAATGATTGGTTTTTTGATCAACCACACTGGATCAGAGAAACCATTATCGCAATATGTAACTGCCGTAGATCAGATTGAAAAACTCACAGGGATTGATTTTTTTCCTCAATTAGACGATGCTATAGAAAATAGATTGGAGGCCACGACCAATCCTGAAGCTTGGGATTTTTAGATCTCGAACATTACATTCCTGTTCTAATTGCTTCGACAGGATCCAAACGCGAGGCTCCAATAGCAGGTATAATACCCGCAAATACTCCAATAAAAAAAGTGACTGAAATCCCCAAAACAATATTGGCAAAGGAGAGGACGAAATTAAAATCGTCAAATTGTGCACTAAGTAACAGCGTTATAAGCCATACCAGAAATAGTCCTATCAATCCACCAAATACCGATAGCAAAATAGATTCAAATAAGAATTGTAGGAGGATAAACTTGCGCTTGGCACCTAGGGCTTTTTGAATACCAATCAGGTTGGTTCTTTCTTTGACAGAGACAAACATGATATTGGCAATCCCAAAACCACCTACCAAAAGCGAAAAGCCCCCAATGAGCCAGCCTATGGTGGTTAACACACCAATAACTTCTTCGATGGCCGAGGCAAATCCTTTGAGTTGATTGATAAAGAAATTACTAGTTTCTCCAGCTTTTATACCGCGGTTTTGTCGAATCTTCTGTTCGGCTGTGGCATAAAATTCGTCGTAGTCTACATCGGGTTCAGGAAGCAGTGTTAGGGTAGGGAAGGTGCTTCTATTGTTATCTCCATAAATACGGCGAACTATGTTTACAGGAATGATAACTGCCTCATCTTTAGAAGGGCCAAATACGCCTTCACCTTGTTTTTCGAGTACACCAATTACGGTAAACTTACGGCTCAAAAATTTAATTTTTTTACCCAGGGCACTTACCCCATCTCCAAAGAGTTGTGTTTTTAACACATTCCCAATTACGGCAACATTAGAACCGGTGTTTGATTCTTGTTCGCTAAAAAAACGACCTTCATCAAAATCAAACGATTCGATATCGTATAGACCACTTGTAGCATTGTCGATATTGACACGCTCTACAGTGACGTCTTCGTAGGTTACTTTGGTACTTGGTACAGAAATAGTGTAAGAGGCAGCTTTTAAACCAGGCAAATTTCGCTCTACGTATTGGTAGTCATCATAGGTTACCAATGGAAAATTTTTACGCTTCCATCGCGGTACTTCTGTCGGGCCAAAAGAAATATGACATACAATCATCGTGCTTTGGTCAAGGGTAGAGAGACTGTCTCTAATCTCTTTGTCCAAAGAGTCAACAGCCGCCAAGACACCGATAATGGAGAAGATACCCACAGTCACCCCCAACAAGGAGAGAAAGGTGCGTAGGATGTTATTTTTCATTGCGTTTAACGCAAATCTAAAACTCTCTGATAGAGCACTTAGGCCTTTAAACATGAAGAAAGATTATCGAAATTTAAAGATAAGACGTTCTGATCTAATTAATGTTACAATAATTGGGAAATTACTAACGCAAAATCGGGGCTGTATAGGCTGAAATTTATATTTTTGCGCCTTATCAAATTTGAGTTTTAATCCCTAAAAGATCCCGCAATGAGCGATGTAAAAAAAGCTGGCGCAGCCCTTATTTCTGTATTTCATAAAGATGGTCTCGCACCATTAGTGAAAAAGTTTCATGAACTGGGTATTACAATATACTCTACTGGTGGCACAGAAAAGTTTATCAGTGAGCTAGGGATACCTGTAATTGCTGTAGAAGATGTGACCTCCTATCCCAGCATTTTGGGAGGACGCGTAAAGACCTTACATCCTAAGGTATTTGGTGGGATACTCAATCGTCAGGATCACGAGGGTGATATAGCAGAGATGGAATCATATGAAATCCCACAGCTCGACATTGTCATTGTAGATTTATATCCATTTGAAAAGACAGTGGCTTCAGGGGCTTCAGAGCAGGATATTATCGAAAAAATTGATATTGGAGGTATTTCCTTAATCCGAGCTGCAGCCAAAAATTTTAAAGATACTTTATGTGTTTCTTCTATGGCCGATTACCAAGAGGTGCTCGAGCTTATCACTCAAGGTGAGGGGAGTACCACACTAGCCGATAGAAAACGATTTGCTGCCAAGTCTTTTGCGGTATCATCGCACTATGACACGGCAATCTTTAATTACTTTAACAGCGATATGCAGATTTCCGCTTTAAAGATGAGCGAGCATCAAGGTAAAACGCTACGATACGGTGAAAACCCACATCAACGCGGCTATTTTTACGGAGATTTTGATGCCATGTTTGATAAATTACACGGTAAGGAGTTATCGTATAACAATTTACTTGATGTAGATGCTGCTGTGCATTTGATGCAAGAATTCCAAGGAGAGCAGCCTACCTTTGCGATATTAAAACACAATAACGCCTGTGGTCTGGCCCAGCGTGCTACCATGCATCAGGCGTATGTAGATGCCCTTGCTGGAGATCCGGTTTCGGCTTTTGGTGGGGTGCTAATTGCCAACGGAGAGATAGACGCCGATACGGCCAAAGAAATTCATGGTCTGTTCTGTGAGGTCGTGATAGCTCCTTCATTTAGCGAAGAAGCCTTAACGCTTCTTAAAGGCAAGAAAAATAGAATTCTCTTGGTTTTAAAAGCCATTGATTTTCCTGGTCAAAACGTGCGTAGTTGTTTAAATGGAACGCTAGTTCAAGATCGCAATAATAAAACCGATCGCAAAGAAGATTTATCTTACGCTACCCACAATAAACCAACAGATTCTGAGTTAGAGGATCTTATATTTGCTTCCAAAATCAGCAAACATACCAAGTCAAATACAATTGTGCTTGCCAAGGACAAACAATTGTGTGCTAGTGGTACAGGACAAACCTCACGTGTAGATGCCTTGCGACAAGCTATTGAGAAAGCATCTTCTTTTAATTTTGATTTAAAAGGGGCAGCCATGGCTAGTGATGCGTTTTTTCCTTTTCCTGATTGTGTAGAAATTGCAGATAAAGCAGGCATATCTACAGTGATTCAACCAGGAGGTTCTATCAAAGATCAATTAACCATTGATTATTGTAACGATCACGGGTTGGCGATGGTAATGACTGGAACTAGACATTTTAAGCACTAGGTAGTTATCTAGAGGCGATGTGTCAAGTGATATAAAGTCGTGTTGTACTTAATTGCTTCGCTCTTTCGTGGGTTGTAAATCTGGTATTTTCGATTTGGCGAAAGCGGGCAGAAATGAGAAAAATAAATAGTACATTTAAACGACCTATCAAAAACTAAAATAACTTTTAATACCCCTACCAATTATGGGATTTTTTGACTTCCTGACCGAAGAGATTGCTATTGACCTTGGAACGGCCAACACCCTGATTATACACAATGGTAAAGTTGTGGTAGACAGCCCTTCTATTGTAGCGAGAGATCGGGTAACTGGAAAGATAATTGCGGTAGGTAAAGAAGCGGCCCTAATGCAGGGTAAAACACATGAGAACATCAAGACAATACGGCCTTTAAAAGATGGCGTTATCGCCGATTTTCAGGCCAGTGAGCAGATGATTTCTATGTTTATTAAAGGCATCCCCGCTTTAAAAAAGCGACTGTTTCAACCAGCGCTTCGCATGGTGATTTGTATTCCTTCCGGTATAACCGAGGTAGAAATGCGCGCGGTAAAAGAAAGTGCCGAAAAAGTAAACGGTAAGGAGGTATATCTTATACATGAACCTATGGCTGCGGCTATTGGTATTGGCGTAGATATTATGCAACCCAAAGGTAATATGATAGTCGATATAGGTGGAGGTACTACCGAGATTGCCGTGATAGCATTGGGCGGTATTGTTTGTGACAAATCGGTCAAGATCGCGGGAGATGTATTTACCAATGATATCATCTATTACATGCGTACCCAACATAACCTTTATGTAGGAGAACGCTCTGCCGAAAAAATTAAGATCCAAATTGGAGCAGCTACCGAAGATTTGGAAGTACCACCAGAAGAAATGAGTGTCCAAGGACGTGATTTGCTCACTGGTAAACCCAAACAAGTCCAAATCTCCTATCGCGAGATAGCCAAGGCACTAGATAAATCGATTCTCAGAATTGAAGACGCAGTGATGGAAACCCTCTCTCAAACACCACCAGAGCTAGCCGCCGATATTTACAATACGGGAATATACTTGGCTGGAGGAGGGTCTATGCTGAGAGGTCTCGATAAGCGATTGTCCCAAAAGACAGATTTACCCGTATATATAGCCGAAGATCCTTTGAGAGCGGTAGTGCGCGGTACAGGGATTACATTAAAAGGTATTGCCAAATTCAAAAGCGTTTTGATCAAGTAGTAGCCTTAAAAACAGCAGCCCCTAATGCAGCAGATTATCAATTTTCTGATACGATACAAACACTTTTTGTTGTTTGTGTTTCTGCTACTGCTTTCCTTACTCTTTACCATTCAATCTCATTCGTATCACAAGAGTAAATTTATAAATTCGGCAAACTTTCTTAGTGGTGGCATCTACGAGTCTGTAAGTGGTATCCAACAATATTTTAATTTAAAGACCTATAATCAAGAGCTTTTAGAAGAGAATGCCCGCTTGCGCGAAATGGTACGCGATCAATCTCCCTCTGTAATAGAACTTGCCGCTGCAGAGTTTGACACCCTAACGGCCTTGCGATCTACGATAGCCCTTTCAGGAAATCAATTTCATTTTATTCCCGCCAAGGTCCTGAATAATAGTTATGCCAAATCGGATAATTTTATAACGCTTAAAGCAGGTTTAAAGGATAGTGTACAACGAGAAATGGGGGTGATAACCAGTAAGGGTATCGTAGGCGTTATCGATCATGTCTCCCCAAATTACAGTACAGTCTTATCACTATTAAACACCAGTTTTCTCACAAACGCCAAATTAAAAAATGCCGAACATTTTGGAACACTCCAATGGGGTGGTAGAGATCCAAACAGAGTGCAATTGCTCGATGTTCAGCAGCAAGCAAAGATAGCTGTGGGTGATACGATAGAAACCAGTGGTAGGTCTGCGATATTTCCCAAAGGAATCCCGATTGGAACCATTACTTCTTTTAAGTTAGAAGAGAGTAAAAATTTTTACATCATAGAGATACAGTTGTTTAATGATATGACCAATATTGGACATGTTTATATTATACAAAACCGAGATAAACCAGAAATTGAACAATTAGAAGAAACGCGCACAAGTGAAGAATAAAGTGGTTTTAAATAGCGTGCGATTTCTAGCGCTTTTGGTCGTTCAGATTTTTGTGTTCAATAATTTGAACATCCTTGGATATATCAACCCATTGCCCTATGTACTTTTCTTATTGGTTTTTCCTTTTACAGCCAATCGCTCTTTGTTTCTAACCATAGCATTTCTTACAGGCCTTACTTTTGATATGTTTGGCAATAGTGGTGGGGTTCATGCTGCAGCTTGTTTGGTGCTTGCTTATGTAAGACCTGTCGTATTGCGTTTTACCTATGGGGTGAGTTATGAGTACAATGCCGTCAAGTTGTCAAAAGGAACGTTTTATGAGCGATTTGTGTTTATTTCCATCCTCGTTCTTTTGCATCACTTCATCTTTTTTAGTCTTGAGGTTTTTAACATATCAAGCATACTTTACATCCTTAAAAAGACGTTGCTTACAAGTATAGCTACTATAGTGTTTTGTTTGTTGTTCAATATTTTATTTAGTTCAAAACGGGAATGAGAAAATTACTTCTTCTTTTTATCGTCCTCTTTACAGGAATGGTCTTTGTGGGGCGTTTGTTCTATTTACAGATATACGATACCTCGGCCGCCATACAGTCTGAAAACAATGCGATAAAAGTGGTTTACGATTATCCGCAACGCGGCCATATTTACGATCGCAATGACAAGCTGTTAGTTTCTAACCAGCCATCTTATGATCTGATGGCAATTCCTAGAGAAATTAAGCCATTTGATACTGTGGCGCTTTGTCGATTACTTCAAATTGAGAAGGAAGAATTGGTAAAAGCATTAAACCGGGCTCGTAATTTTTCTCCAAGACTGCCTTCACCCATAGTACCTACCATGTCCAAAGAGGAGTATGCCTTTTTAGGTGAGCAAATGCGAAAATTTGAAGGCTTCTATATTCAAAAGCGATCACTTCGGGATTATCAAATTGATTTTGGAGCAAATTTTTTGGGTTATATCCAACAAGTAAATCAAAGTATGATTGCCAAAGATCCTTACTACAAATCTGGAGACTTAATAGGGCGTCAAGGGGTAGAACAGCAATACGAAGAAATATTACGCGGTGTCAAAGGAGTAAAACGCTATCAAAAGGATCGCTTTAATAGAGAAATAGGTTCTTTTAAAAATGGAGCTTTAGATACCTTACCAGTGCCTGGTAAAGACATACAATTAACCATAGACGCCGAGCTTCAGAAGTATGGAGAATCCTTAATGGTTAATAAACGTGGAGGTATAGTAGCGATCGATCCTTCGACTGGAGAAATACTTGCCTTGGTGGCAGCTCCAAATTTTGACCCTGCTTTGCTAGTAGGGCGTGAGCGATCCAAAAATTATACGCTTTTAGATCAAGATAGCATAGCCAAACCACTGTTTGACCGAGTTTTAAAGGGACAGTATCCTCCTGGTTCACCATTTAAAGCATTAACTTCTTTGATAGGTCTGCAAGAAGGAGTAATTGATACCCAAGAACGAATCTCATGCCGAGGGGCCTACTATTACGGTGGCAAAAAGCCTATGGGATGTCACCAGCACAGAAGCCCACTGGCTATGGTAAATGGCATTGCCTATTCTTGTAATAGTTATTTCGCGACAGTGTATAGAAGAACCATAGACAAGTACGACACACCTCAAGAAGGAATCGAGCGCTGGGGTAATCATCTTAAAAGTTTTGGATTGGGCCAATACCTGGGCTATGACCTACCCGTGGGTAACAGAGGTTTAGTACCTACCAAAGAAATGTACAATGCCAGTTATAATTATCCCAAATATCGTTGGGGTACCACGGCAACGATTTCCAATGCCATAGGGCAGGGAGATGTGCTGATGACACCTATGCAAATGGTCAATTTTACGGCTGCGATAGCCAATAAGGGCTGGTATGTCAAGCCGCATATTTTAAAGAACATCAAAGGTGTAGATAGTATTCCTAGCATTTACAAAAAGAAGCAGTATACAACTATTGATGCCAAGCACTTTGAGCCAGTTATCGAAGGCATGAATGCCGTGTATAACAATCCGCACGGTACAGCCTATACCTTGAGAGTGCCAGATATAGAAATTTGTGGAAAAACTGGAACTGCCGAAAATTATACCAAGGTAAATGGAAAGCGCATGAAGCTTACAGATCATTCTACCTTTGTTGCCTTTGCTCCCAAAGAAAATCCTAAAATTGCCATCGCAGTTTTTGTAGAGAACGGATATTGGGGCTCAAGGTACGGGGGTCGTATCGCTTCTGTGATGATCGAAAAATACCTTAAAGGAAAAGTGACGCGAAAGGATTTAGAGAATTGGGTGTTAACCCATAGCTTGGAAGAAGAGTACGCCAAACCTTATAGTGGAGAACCCTTTTTAATCAATCAATAGTATGAACACATCGCGACCAAGTGTGGGCAATTTTGATTGGGTGCTAATTGTGCTGTACTTGGCATTAGTGGCTGTGGGGTGGGTAAATATATATTCGGCTTCTTATAATGCAGATATGGCCATGCAATTCACTATGGATAATCTGTTTGTTAAACAACTTATTTGGATTGGTCTTGGTCTGGTTTTAATCATTTTTATTCTTTTTCTCGATGCCAAGTTCTTTGAGCGGTTTTCAAGTATAATCTACATCATAGCGCTTTTGTCACTCTTGCTTTTATTTCCCTTTGGCAATACCATATCAGGAGCAACGAGCTGGTATAAAATTGGGTCAATGACCTTGCAGCCTAGTGAGTTTGCCAAAGTTGCCACCGCCTTAGCCTTGGCCAAATACCTAAGTGATATTCAAACCAATATAAAGTCGCTCAAAGATCAGTTTAGAGCCTTTGTGATCATTGCTATACCCGCATTATTGATAATACCGCAACCAGATCCAGGATCGGCTTTGGTCTATGCAGCCTTCTTTTTTCCGTTGTATCGAGAAGGTCTGGCTGCTGTTTATTTGATATTGGGATTTTCTATAGTACTTCTATTTGTCGCAACATTGGTCATTGGCCCCGTGTATGTAGCTCTAATCATTTTGGGTCTGGCCTTACTCTTGTTTTACCGAAACAGAAAGCGCAAGCCAAGCAAACGATTATATATAGGTGTGGTCTTGGGCTGTGCCCTTTTTGCCTTCTCAGTAAATTACATTTTTGAAAACGTGTTTGAACAACGGCATCGCGATAGGTTCAATATTGTCTTGGGTAAAGAAGTTGATGCCAAGAGTATTGGGTATAATACCGCTCAAAGCGAAATAGCGATCGGGAATGGTGGCTGGTTTGGTAGAGGCTTTTTGGAAGGTACCCAGACCCAAGGCAAATTTGTGCCAGAACAAGATACCGACTATATCTTTAGTGCAGTAGGCGAAGAATGGGGCTTTCTGGGTAGTACTTTGGTAGTACTTTTATTTATAGCTCTTATCTTAAGAGTGATTCAACGCTCAGAAAAACAAAAAAATGAATTTAGCCGTATTTATGGTTATAGTGTAGCAGGTATTCTCTTTGTCCATTTTGCCGTAAATATCGGAATGGTAATCGGCTTATTACCTACAGTAGGGATTCCTTTGCCCTTTTTTAGTTATGGAGGGTCTGGTCTATGGGGCTTTACAATACTGCTCTTTATTTTTGTAAAGTTAGATGGGAATCGGGTCAATGAGTGGTGATCTCATCTGTTACAATTTAAGCAAAAAGCTATTCACGTCTGTACCTTTGTCTAAGGCTCATTTTTTATATAAACTTCTTTACACTCTTTAATTGCAATACATAGCCAAACAGCTCAAAGTGGCTAGTAATTCCTGACGGATCACTCTTATAGAAAATAATTTTGACCAGATTGGCCAATAAAAGAAAAATGTTATCAGACGCTAAGGGAGTCACCACTCGATGCAAGCGATGTTACCACAAATTATGACAACCTGTAATTTTGAAACCTAAGAATAAAGAAAAAGGCAACATATATATATGGCCTTTTCTTAGTTATACTATAGCCGAGACTTGTGTATTGATCCATGTCAAAAAGGCTTCATCTTCTGGGGTAAAAGGGTCAACCGTGTGTGAATCGATATCGATTTGACCAATATTCTCACCGTCTTTAAACAAAGGGATGACAATTTCGCTCTTGACATTAATGCTACAAGCGATATAATTATCTTGTCCCTTGACATCGGGAACGACAAAATTTTCATTAGACACTGCAACCTGACCACAAATGCCTTTCCCAAAAGGAATCACCGTATGATCTGTTGGATCTCCAGCATATGCTTTAAGGTGTAAGGTCTTGGTCTGATGATTGGCAAAATAATACCCAACCCAGTCGTAATAAGTTATTTCGCTACGCAATAATTCACAAACCGCTTCCAAACGAGCCATTGGGGTACGGTCCAAATTAGAGAGAATAGCACTTGCTTTTGGTTTGAGAGATTCGAAAGACATATTTAGTGTATTTTAGTTGCTTAAAAGCTCACAGTTGTTCGCATTACTACGCAAATATAAGTCGGTACTTCTTTTTATCCTTACGTTTCTCGGAAGTTATTTAGGGTTTCTACTACTCTATCAAGGCTACTTGAAATGGGGTGGCAGCAAGCGCTATTTTCCAGATTATATTACCCATATGGTTGCACGTCAAAGCGAGCTGCTTATACAAGGTTTTGGCTATGATGGTCGGGTTACGCCAAGTCGGGTAGAAGCGGCTATGAATCTAGAGATTAACGGGGTTCAACTAGCGCGAATAATCGAAGGTTGTAATGCTATTAGTATCATCTTACTTTTTGTATCGTTTCTTATCGCTTTCTGGGGCGGGCGCAAACCTACGCTACTTTTTATGTTTGCGGGGGCAGTGCTTATTTATTGTATGAATATTTTTCGCATTGCTATTTTAACCATAGGGATGTATAACTATCCATCTTATGCCAATTTGCTGCACGGCACAGTATTTCCGGCAATCATTTATGGCACTGTCTTTTTATTGTGGTTGTGGTGGGTTTCGCGATTTCAAAAATCTACGACTCATGCATAAATGGCTTCGATACGCTTTGGTGTTTTTGGCCTTTGTAGCTTTGGCGTTTATCCGCTTTCGCGAAAGCGTACTCTTTTATGACCCCTTGATCCGTTTCTTCTATGGAGATTATCAGTACCTAGAATTGCCAGAAGTAGATTGGGTCAAGTACTCGCTTGACCTGACACTGCGATTTATGGTGAATACCCTGCTTAGTCTTGCCATTTTATGGCTCGTCTTTAGGGAGTCCAGCATATTGCGTTTGGCGGCGATATTATACGGGCTATTACTGCTTATTATGCTGCCTCTATTTATAGGGCTATGGCATATTAGTGAGGCTGGTAATTACTTTGCTCTATTTGCAGTGAGACGATTTTTAATCCAACCCATTTTTATATTTGTACTATTACCTGCTTTTTACTATTACCGTAAGGTGAAGTCATAAGCACTTCGTATTTTTACTATCTAAATCAAATACAATGAAAAAGTTAATCATATTAGGTATGGCTCTTGCCTTTATCGGGTGCAAAAACGATAAAAATTCAGAGCCAGAGATCGAGTTGGCTCCATCACACACTACACCATTGACAGACGATTCTAAAGAAATGGCTGCCGATGCTAAAGATTTGAACCAAACCGAAACCACGACAGCCGTCAGTTTTGAAGATCCAAAGTTTGCAAGGGTATACCAGCAATACTTGTCGTTAAAAGCTGCTTTTGTAAATACTAACGCCAGTGAGGCCAGTGCTGTGGCCGCTAGATTTAATGAGGCACAAAAAGTAGCTGTTTCCAATCAGGAATTAGAAAAAGCCTTGATGGCTATAACACAATCTAGTGATGTGGCCGCTCAACGAACCCTTTTTGAGGATGTATCTACCTTGATAGAAGCAGAAATTGCGCTTCAAACCATCACCTCAGGAACTATTTACAAGCAATACTGCCCTATGGCATTTCAGGGAGAAGGCGCCTATTGGCTTTCAAACTCGAAAGAAGTGAGAAACCCGTACTTTGGAGATAAAATGCTCAAGTGCGGAACCGTCGAAAAAGAACTTAAATAAGATAGGATAATGGCTGCTCGTAAAAAGATTACATTTGTTCAGGTATTGACCATAGTGATGATCATACTCGCTATTGTTTGGGAAAAAAACATGCAGCAGTGGTTTGCAGCCAATCCTGATAAAACCGATATTTCTCGTGTAGATTTATTTGTGATCGTGCCCCTTTTGGCTACGCTAATTGCGGTTTCGCTGTATCAATGGCGTCAAAACAATAAGAAAACCGAATAATCAACGTTATTTCAATTGATACCAAACAAAAAAACCTCTGCGATTGCAGAGGTTTTTTTTGTTCTAATACCAGTTATTACATCATACCTGGCATACCACCACCGCCCATAGGAGGCATTGGAGGTGTATCTTCTTTTATATCGGTCAAGGCACACTCTGTCGTGAGGATCATTCCAGAAACAGAGGCTGCATTTTCTAAAGCAACACGAGTTACTTTTTTAGGATCGATAATTCCAGCTTTGAGCATATCGGTGTACTCGCCATTTTTGGCGTTATAACCAAAGTCTTTTTTTCCTTCGATAACCTTGGCAATAACAACCGATCCTTCACCACCTGCATTAGATACAATGGTACGCAATGGAGATTCTATCGCTCTGTTTACGATTTGTACTCCTGTAGCCTCATCGGCATTTACAGTGTCGATTTTGTCTAGTACTTTCTTAGCGCGTACTAAGGCAACACCACCACCGGCAACAATGCCTTCTTCTACAGCAGCGCGAGTCGCGTGAAGCGCGTCATCTACACGATCTTTCTTTTCTTTCATCTCTACCTCAGAGGCAGCACCTACGTATAATACCGCTACACCTCCAGCCAATTTGGCCAAACGCTCTTGAAGCTTTTCTTTATCGTAATCACTAGTAGTGGTTTCGATTTGTGATTTAATTTGACCTACGCGTGCTTTGATGTTTTCGGTATCTCCAGATCCGTTTACAACAGTAGTGTTGTCTTTGTCAATCGTTACCGTCTCTGCCGTACCTAGCATATCGATAGTTGTGTTTTCTAGCGTAAATCCACGCTCTTCAGAAATAACTGTACCACCTGTAAGAATAGCGATATCTTCTAACATCGCCTTACGACGATCGCCAAATCCTGGTGCCTTTACAGCAGCAATCTTAAGAGAACCGCGCAGTTTGTTTACAACCAAGGTAGCCAAGGCTTCTCCATCTACATCTTCGGCGATAATTAACAACGGCTTACCTGTTTGAGCGACTGGCTCTAATACAGGGAGTAAGTCTTTCATGGCCGAAATTTTCTTGTCATAAAGAAGGATATAAGGACTATCCAATTCGGCATTCATTTTTTCGCTATTGGTTACAAAGTAAGGCGATAGGTAACCACGGTCAAACTGCATACCTTCTACAACATCTACATAGGTTTCTGTTCCTTTGGCCTCTTCTACAGTAATCACGCCTTCTTTTCCAACTTTTTCAAAAGCTTCGGCAATTAACTCTCCAATAACTTCGTCATTGTTGGCAGAAATTGCGGCAACCTGCTTGATCTTATCAGAAGAGTTACCCACCTTAGCCGATTGTTTTTCCAAATCTTTAGTGATGGCTTCAACGGCTTTGTCAATCCCTCTTTTTAAATCCATAGGATTGGCACCCGCAGCTACATTTTTCAATCCTTCTTTCACGATAGCCTGCGCGAGTACTGTAGCGGTTGTTGTACCATCTCCAGCAAGATCATTTGTTTTGGAAGCTACTTCTTTTACCATCTGAGCGCCCATATTTTCAAGAGCGTCTTCTAATTCGATTTCTTTTGCTACAGTTACCCCATCTTTGGTCACCTGTGGTGCCCCAAAAGATTTACTGATAATTACATTACGACCTTTAGGTCCTAGCGTTACTTTTACTGCATTAGCCAATGCATCTACACCGCGTTTTATTCCGTCGCGTGCTTCTATATCAAATTTTATGTCTTTTGCCATTTTTTATCTTTTTGCTAAGCCCTACTTCCTATCTAAGAGATAGTCGTAGCACTTTTGGTTTAGTATTTAATTGAGAAAAGTTTGAGTGTCAATTGTTATACGATTGCAAGAATGTCATCTTCACGCATAATCATATAATCTGCACCGTCAATACGAAGTTCGGTGCCACCGTATTTGCCATAGATGACAATGTCTCCAGTTTTAACGGTCATTTTGTGATCTTTTTTACCTGTTCCAACAGCGACCACTTTTCCTTTTTGTTGTTTTTCTTGAGCAGAATCTGGGATGTATAATCCAGAAGCAGTTTTAGTCTCTGCCGGTAGTGGTTCGATCACTACGCGATCTGCAAGTGGTTTGATGTTTAAAGCCATTTTTTGATTTGTATTTTAGGTTAAAGAATATTAAAGTTACGAGAGCCTAAAAGTCAGAAATTGTGCCATCTTAGTAGGACTGACAAAATTGCATAACAAAAAAGCCGATTCATTTCTGAATCGGCTTTTTGTAAGTTGTTGTCTGTATTTATTCAGGAGACTGATCGGTACCTGGTGTAGCATCATCTGGAGCGAGTAAATCATCATTTTGTACAGGAGTCGTAACGCCTGGTTCTGCTAAAGTCGCATCGCTACTCTGATTGTCATAGGCAGGGATGGCAACATTACTCAAAAGGATCAAGACCAATAGCAAGGTAGCCAAGCCCCAAGTTGCTTTGTCTAAAAAGTCTGTTGTTTTTTGAACACCACCTAATTGTTGGGTTCCGCCACCGCCAAAAGAAGAAGATAAACCTCCACCTTTTGGGTTCTGTACCATAATAACGACTACAAGTAAGAACGCTACGATAGCGATCAAAACTAAAAATATAATAAATGTAGTACTCATAATGCTTTAATTTTCTTCTAATTGTTCTATTGCCCGAATTTGGTCTGCAAAGAAACCACTTTTTTCTGGATATTTCAAACTTAAAATACGGAAGGCCTGCTTTGCCTTTTTAAAGTTTTTTTGCTCGATATAAACGCGTGCTAAGGTCTCTGTCATCAAGGCATCAGATGGGATGAGGCGTTCTTTTGCGATATTTTTTTTGGGAGTAGTAACACTTGGCGAAACGTTAATTTTTGGATTGGTTTCAATAAATGAATCTATGATTTGCCGTTTTTGCTTTCGCGAAAGCGCACTTGGTGTTGCCCCTACCGCAGGCAAAACTTTTTTAGTGCTGGCCTGCTGATCATTTGCTTGTTGCTTTGATCGATCTATGGGCTTAAAGGAAGCAAAACGCAACCATTCACTAAAGGAATGTGTTTCTCGGGCATCAAAGGTGAGAGGACTGCCTATTTTTAAGGTTTCTTCTGGAGTGATGGCTGTCATTTCAGAATTTTCTTTAGCCACAAATAGTGCTGGATCTAAGATTTGATCGGCTTTGGCGAGTTCTTCCGTTTTTAATTGTTCTGAAACATCGTGTATATCCTGAATGGTCATTCCACGCAAGCGTTGTTCTTGACTTTTGATCTGCTCGCTAATATCATTTTGATTAAATAGCGCTGAGGTAATAAAGTCAAAGAGCACTGAGCGATCTGCGGTGGCGGCCGCCACACGCTTTAATGCTTTATTGTAACTAAAGCTCTCCTGATTTTTTAAGCCTTTTAAATACAAAGCATAGGCACTTTGAAAATACGGAAACTGATCAATAACGCTGCGCAACTGGCTGGTTTGAGCCGTTGTAATATGTTCTGGATGTTCCAGCAGATATGTTAGCGTTTTGGTATTCATCACCATTGAGCTAAAGAGGCGTTTACAATATCTTGAGTGATTCGTTCAAAAATTTCTTCTAGGGCTGTATCGAGCACACTACCGGTGAGTTGTGCTGTTGCGGGCACATCGGCAAAGAAAGAAAAACGTCTTTCAAAGTCGTCTTCGCCATCATCTTGGGTATTGTTAAAATAACGCACATTAACAGCGATGGTCAATCTGTTTTGTGCCGCTGTATTTTGTGAAGTGGCAGCCTGTGGTGCGATATAATACTCAACAATTTCTCCTTCGTATAATAATTCACCACCATTGTTGACCAGACTCAAATTGGTTTGATCCTGTATCAAGTCTTGTAAGGCAAATGTAAACTGGCGATCAATGCCTGGTTCTACGATGGCTGCTTCATTTTGAAAGAAATTTACCTGAAAGGTTTCAATATTAGAATCTATAGAAATACCATTAAAGGAGTAAAACCCACAAGACTGGCAAACAAGAGATAAACCTAAAGTGAGTAAAAGTAATTTGAATATTCTCATAGCCAGCAAACGCGAGTATTGTATTAATTATTAGTTAAGCAAGATAAGGTTTTGCTATAAATCAAATTGTTTAATCTTTCTATACAAGGTGCGTTCACTTATCCCGAGCTCGTCTGCTGCAGCTTTTCGCTTGCCTTTATGACGCTCTAACGACTTTTTGATCAGTTCTAACTCTTTGTCGTGTAATGAAAGGGTTTCCTCTTCTTCAATTTCTTCGGCAAAGTGATAGGGATCTGCAGGAGGTGGTGGTGGGCTGGCCGGTACAGCTTCTTCCGAAATCTGAAGCACATCCATCACTTCCTCGGCGGTCTCGTAAGTGTCGTCTTCGCTATATATCTTCTTAATGAGTGATTCATTTTCTTCGCGTACATCTTTGACATCCCCGTGCTTCATCAACTCTAGAGTCAGTTTTTTAAGATCGTTGAGATCCGATTTCATATCAAAGAGGATTTTGTATAAAATTTCGCGTTCGTTAGAAAAATCACTCTGTGTACTTTCTTTGACAACAGCCGGTAGTCTAGAGCCACTATCTGGTAAATAATTACGCAAGGTAGTAGGAGTAATCGTTCTATTTTGTTCCAAGACAGAGATCTGTTCGGCGACATTGCGCAGTTGTCTTATATTTCCGCTCCAGCGATATTGGATGAGAATTTGGGTCGCTTCCTCATCGAGTCTTATCGTAGGCATTTTGTACTTCATTGCAAAGTCTGAGGCAAATTTGCGAAAGAGCAAATGAATATCTCCCTTGCGATCACGCAGTGGTGGCAGGTTGATATCTACCGTACTTAGCCGATAATATAAATCTTCTCTAAACTTTCCATTTTTGATGGCCTCAAACATAGCTACATTGGTAGCTGCCACGATACGTACATCTGTTTTTTGTGTTTTGGAAGACCCAACCTTTAAAAACTCACCGTTTTCGAGTACGCGCAACAAACGCACTTGGGTAGGCAGTGGCAATTCACCTACTTCATCCAAAAAAATGGTTCCGCCATCGGCTTCTTCAAAATAACCACTTCTGGTGGTGGTAGCTCCCGTAAAGGCACCTTTTTCATGTCCAAAGAGCTCACTGTCTATAGTGCCTTCGGGTATAGCGCCACAGTTAACGGCTATGTATTTGTTGTGTTTGCGGTGTGATAAAGAGTGAATGATACGAGGGATACTTTCTTTTCCCACCCCACTTTCTCCAGTTACGAGTACTGATATATCGGTAGGGGCTACTTGTATAGCCTTCTCGATGGCACGATTGAGTTTTGGGTCATCCCCAATAATACCAAATCGTTGTTTTACTGTTTGTATTCCTTCCATGTTTCTGTATTGATTAAGGCGCCTATCCTATTACATCTAGCGCACTAGGCTCTTAGGCCCTCCAATAAGGCGCATAACCCTGAGCTTTTCCAATAAGGGTGCCCGTGGTACATTCTTCAATCAGTACCTCGACATAATCTCCCACCTGATACTGCTCTTTTGGAAAAACCGCTACTATATTTTGATCGTTACGACCGCTCCACTCATTAGGATCTTTTTTTGATTCTTTTTCTATCAAAATCTCGACCACCTTGCCTTTGTATTGCTGTAAATTATTTCGCGAAAGCTCTTTCTGCAAAGCAATCACTTCAGCTAGGCGGCGTTTCTTGATCTCTAATGGGATATCGTCTTCCATTTTACGCTCGGCAAGAGTGCCAGGACGTTCCGAATAATAGAACATAAAACCATAATCATAGCCCACATAGCGCATCAACTCTAGGGTATCCTGATGATCGGCTTCGGTCTCTGTTGGGAAACCTGTAATCATATCCTGACTAATCCCAATATTTGGGATAATGGCTTTAATATTATCTATGAGTGTTCTATACTCTTGAGCTGTGTGTTGACGATTCATCAACTTGAGAATGCGATCGCTACCACTTTGAACTGGTAAATGGATATAGTTACAAATGTTTTTGTGTTTGGCCATCACCTCAATCACATCAAGGGTCATATCTTGAGGGTTGGAGGTTGAGAACCTAATTCTCATTTTAGGATTTGCCGTGGCTACGATATCCATAAGCTGAGCAAAATTGACAGCCGTTGCTTGTTGCATAGGGCTCGCTTTCGCGAAATCTTTCTTTAGCCCGCCCCCGTACCACAGGTAGGAATCTACATTCTGGCCCAGTAGCGTAATTTCTTTAAACCCTTTTTGATTGAGCGCTTTGACTTCCTCCAGTATCGACTGCGGGTCACGACTGCGTTCTCGCCCTCTGGTAAAAGGAACCACACAAAAAGTACACATATTGTCACAGCCTCTGGTGATAGAGACAAAAGCAGTCACTCCATTAGATTGCAGTCGTACCGGCGAAATATCGCCATAGGTTTCTTCTTTTGATAAAATCACATTGATAGCTTCCCGACCTTCTTCGACCTCGCTTAATAAATTGGGGATGTCTTTATAGGCATCTGGACCAACGACCAGATCAACAATTTTTTCTTCTTCGAGAAATTTGCTTTTAAGCCGCTCGGCCATACATCCCAAAACCCCAACCTTCATCATGGGATTCTTTTTGCGCTTTACAGCTTGATATTTTTCTAGGCGTTTGCGTACGGTAAGCTCTGCCTTTTCGCGTATAGAACAGGTATTGACCAATACCAAATCGGCATCTTCGAGATTGGTCGTTGTATTATAGCCTTCATTCGCAAGGATAGAAGCTACTACTTCACTGTCAGAAAAGTTCATCTGGCAACCGTAACTCTCTATAAAAAGTTTTTTGGTATTGGCCTGTGAAGTTTCCAAGGTAAGTGCTTCTCCTTGCTTGCTCTCATCAATTATTTTTTCCATCGGTTGTTTTGTAGAAATACTGTTGTCAATCTTCGTGCAAAGATACGTCTATTTCATAATTGTGACAAAGTGGCAGTTTTGTTTTCCTGCGATTTAGTAGTAATTTGTCTGGCTTATAATCTATCGCTAGCTTCATTTATTTATGAAAACACAATCCTTGGCCTTATTATCTATGCTACTTCTTTTGGGAAGTTGTTGTTTGCTATCCTGTTCAGATACGGCTACCGCCGCAGCACAGGAGGAAAGTGCTCACTTTTTATACCTAGCGCATACCCGGCTCAACGATAATTCAGGAATATATAATAAGGTATACGATATTGACTTTGATGACTATCAAATGTTACTCTTGGGCGGCGATCTTGCAGCAAACTCTTTTGCAAATACAGAAATTATACAACATCTCGATAGCGTTTTTGACCTAAAAGCTGAAACGACTTTGTGGAGTATTGGCAATCACGACAAAACCAGCGATGCACGATTTATAAAAACGACCCTCAAAAATAAGACACATGCTTACAGGGCTCATGATGTCACTTTTATCACATTAGATTCTCAAGATAGTTTGAGCTCGATTGTTGGAGCCCAAAAAGAGTTTTTGCTAAACACCTTAGACACCCTAACCACTTCAAGTGTCCTACTAATGACACATAAATTAATTTTTATGAATGGTCACCCCAAAATGGATTCCGATATAGAAACGGTTTGTAATGGGAGAAGAGGCGATTGTTACCACTGTCACAATCCCAATAATTTTCAAACCGAAATTGTACCCGCCCTCAAAACGCTAGTAGCACAAGGCAAACAAGTGATCGTGGTAGGAGGAGATTTGGGATATCAAACCGCTAGTTATCAGTATAAAGACCCCAACGGTATCACCTATCTGGGTAATGGGGTTTGGTTTCCCAAAGAAGGAAATGCCGTTCTTGAATTTTCAAAATCGCCACAGGCCGAGTTGCAGTATCGATTTAGACCTATCGATAGTGTCTTGAAAGTAGTTGATACTATTGTAGACTAATGCGTCTTATGTCTCTATCCACTTTTGGTAAAACAGCCAAAACACACAAATGCATGCTCTTAAGAAAAGCAATACTATGGCTTCTTTTGTTGCAAACACTCCATCAGGTAACGGCCCAAAACCAAAACACTTACAGGCATCAAATAAGTGTACAGCACGATAATGATTTTGTGTTTGCAATCGACAGGTATTACACCACGGGTTCCTTTGTTAGGTATGATCATTTATTAAAGGATCAATTCATTTTTAAACCTGTAGCAAACGCGCCCTTACAATTGAGTCTAGAGTTAGGTCAACAAACTTTTACCCCGCGCGAATTATTTGAAAGTGATTTTGATTTGCTAGAACGGCCTTATGCTGGCTATCTCTTTACCAAGGCATGGCTTTCTAGAGCGAGTGCTGTTTCGGTTTGGGAATTAGGCGCAGAGTTGGGGTTGGCAGGACCTCAATCACAAGCAGGTGCATTTCAGGTGGCTTACCACAAATTGATCAATGAATTTATACCTGTTTGGGCTGGTGAGATCGCAAATAGTTTTCATGTTAATACAGAAGCCAGCTATTACAAGGATGTAAAAATAGCGCGTTCTAATGTGCTGTCCTATTTGACCTGGCAGTCCAAAGTAGCGCTAGGAACAAGGTCGAGCTTTGTACAACAAGGTGTATTTTTATACTTAGGCGATAGGGCTGCTGCTTATGAGTCTTCGGCTTTTGGAAGGATAGGACAGGTCTCCGAGTTTTATGGATTTAGCGGGCTTTCCTTAAAATATGTGATCAACAATGCGCTTGTTGAGGGCCACCCCTTTGGTGATGATTCTCCGTTTACCCTTAGTGCAGTTCCCTTTGTATGGCAATGGGACAGTGGGCTGCGCTACAGGACAAGTCGTATGACCTATCAAGCGGTTTACCATTGGCAAACGAAAGAAACACGCCGTGAAGGCCCGTGGCATTATATGTCATTTGCCGTAGGGATTAGATTTTAGTCAACAAAAGTGTATGGCTCACGCAACGCTTTCGCGAAAGCGGTATCTTACCTAAAAATCCTACTGCCATGAAAAAATACCTATTTCTTGTCGCAACGCTATGGTGTACTGTGCTTTGGGCACAACACAGTGAGCGCTTGTTGTCAGATAGCCTAGTTTGGGACACTCATTCTTATATTTCTTTTGATCTTTCTTCGCCCTTGCTTTTGGGAGAAACTTCGAGATATAATATCGGGTATATACATCATCTTAAAGACCGGTGGAAGGTAGGTGCGCACCTCGGTTATGGGAATGAAGATATAAATCTCAATGAAAGTGAGGAAGACTATCGCTTTTTTGAAGTGAGACCTACCTTGTACTATTTTACCAATCCAGAGCGAAATGCACCTATCTATTATGGGCTCGAGCTATATTATGTCAATCAACAGGAGACGCGTTTATCGGGTGAGTTTCTCCCTGAAGATGGTGGGGTTTTACAAAATTATGATCGCGCCCAGTTTAAACGAGAAAAATATGGTCTAAATTTCACATTTGGGGTTATTACCAATATCACAAATCGTTTAAAAATCAATTTCTTCTATGGTATGGGACCCCGAATCCGTCAAAACAGTTATACCAATATTGTAAACCAACGTCCAGCTCAGTTTGAAGATGAAGATGGATGGATTGTCTCTGGTAGTCGTTTTGAAGGCTATGCCTTAGGGCTCGATATCAACGCAGGGATAAAGCTATTTTATAGAATGGACAACTAAGCATTTTTCTCCCAATCAAATTCTATTATTTTAGCCAAAAATTGCTAAATGACCTTTCAAAGCTTACGCACGCGCATAAAGATTAGAAAAACCATGTCTATTGGCGGGCTCTTTGAGGCTTCCTTTTCACTCTTCCAGAAAGTGTGGTTGCAAGGTTTACTCTTACAGGTGTTGACGATATTGGTGTTATACGGGTTAGGGGTATTGGCCTATATCCCGATTATGGGAACTGCTTTTGTCACCGACGAAATCACCACCTATGCCACCACAGAGCTTTCTGTATTAGAGTACATTCTCATTGGGTTGTATCTATTGATCTATGTGATAGTGGCGATCTTTCAAGTTGGACTTACCGCTGCTTTTTATAGAATTATGCGTGTCAAAGACCAAAGACTGGGGTCTGAAAAAGGCGTGCATTTTGGGATGTTTTTTAAAAAGGCCTACCTCCCCAAACTCATCGGGATTGGGGTGGCCAATCTTTTGATGATAACAATAGCCTCGTTTTTATTTGTGATCCCACTATTTTATTTGATCATTCCTATACAGGCAGTGATTCTCTTTTTTGCCTTTCATCCGCACTTGAGTCTAAAACAATTATATCATCTGGCCTTTTCTTTTGGAACAAGGCATTGGGGTATTTGTTTTATTGTCTTTGCCGGCATGTTTGTCTTTGGGATGCTAGGCTTTCTCGTATGCTTTGTTGGAGTTATAGCTACCATATCGGCTTGTTTGATCCCGATTTATCAAGTTTACAAACAAGTCATCGGTTTTACCGAAATCGAAGACGCCATTGCCAGTATTGGCCAGTAATAATCTAAAATAATATTCCGGCTTCCGCGAAATCGAGCGCAGCGAGATTCACGACCGAAGGGAGAACATAGTGGTAAATCGAGCGCAGCGAGATTCACGACCGAAGGGAGAACATAGTGGTAAATCGAGCGCAGCG
>PAUP01000041.1 GCA_002712765.1 Cytophagaceae bacterium
CAGCAACAACAAACTGTCGCTATAAACGATCTTCCTTCAGGAATCTATCTCGTAGAAATAGCAAACAAATTTACCACGACAACCAAGAAGTTGATTGTAGAGTAACCCAAACTGACTTAAATGCTCAAAAAACGGTCACAAAGGTGTGGCCGTTTTTTTTTGTGATAAACCCAGGATGATTAATTGTAAAAACGTTGAAATATTTCTACCAAGCGTGAGGATGGTATCATTTTGTGCTCATAATCATTCATTTCAGAGAGTATTTGCTCTATGGCTTCGGGTCTAATCCCTAATTGAAGCCCATAATTACGAAGGGCATCCACCTCAACTACGTGCGTATGATCATCTACATTCATCAGGAGCAATAATCGATGAAACTGAGTAATGCGCTCAAGCTCTGTTTTGGCCACCACCGCTTTAAGTGGGTGTTTGAATAAATGTTCTACTTCTACTCGTTCTACCCCGAGACGGCTGGCCACTACTAGAATAAATTCATATTCGCGTTCGTGAATCTTTTTGTCTGCACCGGCTAGTGCAATCATATCAGAAATGATTTGGTGTTTTTCGTTTTTCACTGGGATTGACTTAAAATAAGGTTTTGCAATATACTTGGAATTTCTAAAATAGCGGCATAATTAAAATCAATAGGAAGACCGAAGTGCTTCTATGAGATTTCTTAATTTTACAAAAAGAAAAATGCCCGATGAAAATACTGTTGTCACCCGCCAAATCTTTGAATACAAAAGATGAGTTGCCTACTACAAAATCGTCTCAGCCTGCCTTTTTAAAAGAGGCCGAATCGCTCAATGCGAGCTTGTCAAAAAAATCGAAAAAAGCGATTGGCAAACTGATGTCAATTTCTGATACTCTGGCAGCACTCAATTATGAGCGTTATCAACAGTTTGACACCCCATTTACCTCAGACAATGCCAGACCAGCGATGTATATGTTTGATGGAGATGTCTACACAGGGCTTGACGCCTACTCTATAGCACAAGATAAGATTGATTTGATTCAAGACCGTTTGCGCATATTATCAGGGATGTATGGTATTTTGAAGCCCCTAGATTTAATGCAACCCTATCGTCTCGAAATGGGTACCCAACTCAAAAAGGGACGCGCCAATAATTTGTACGAATTCTGGGGAGATCGCCTTACCGATTTTCTCAATGCAGAGATGGAAGAAGGAGAGCTATGTATCAATCTGGCCAGTAATGAATACTTCAAGGCTATCAATGTCAAAAAATTAAACAGTCCTATTGTTACTCCGATATTCAAAGATTTCAAAAATGGCAAATTAAAAGTGATTTCTTTCTTTGCCAAAAAGGCAAGAGGTCAAATGGTGCGTTACATCATTGATTCCAAGGCCGAAAGTATTGAAGATCTCAAAGGTTTTGATTACGACAATTATAGATTTAGCCCTACCGAATCTAATCTAGAAAAGAATGAGCTGGTCTTTACACGCTAAAACTAGACCTGGTATTTCTAAGGCTCGGGGCATTTACATATCTTCGTTTTATGTTGTATTATCTCATTATTGGGCTTCAGATTTACTGTGCCTACCACATTTATAAAACACAAAATCAACCTTACTGGTATTTAGTAATTTTATTGGTCCCGTTGTTGGGCTCTGCGATTTATCTCTTTACCCAAACCACCAAAAGATCAACCGTTACTACCCTTACCAAAGAACTCCAAGACAGTTTTCAGCCTTCTAAAAAGATTGAAAAACTCGAAAAGCAGCTCGCCTTTGCCGATACATTTCAAAATCGCATTTTACTGGCCGAGGGCTATCTTTCTGTTAACGCTTTCGCGAAAGCGGAACAAGCCTACCTCCATGCCTTAGAAGGAAGTCATGCCTCCGATTATGACGCACAATGCAAATTGTTATGGTGCTATTTCAAACAAGATAAATTTGAGAATGCAGTGGCCCTAGGAGAAAAACTCGCCGAGGCTCCCAATTTTGAAAAAAGTCACTCCCAGTTTATTTATGGGTTATCATTGGCCAAACTAGATCAACACCAGAAAGCCCTACCGATCCTACAGAAAGTAGATCAGCGTTATTCCAACTACAAAGAACGCTTACAATTGGCCCAGTATTACCTCACTCTAGAACGTAAAGAGGATGCCTTGACACTGCTTACCGAGCTATTGACAGAGGCCGCCAATATGACTCCTGCCAATAAGAAGAAATACAGAGCTACTATGGCCGAAGCTGAGCGTTTACAAGCCTCTTTAAGCGCTTAAATATGGGGCGGTTTCTCCATAAACATCCTTTTCCTCCCTTTAATCTAGAGGCAGCCCAAAAATTAATTGTAGGTACCCTACCTCCTCCTCGATTTACAACGGGCAATTTAAAACCGGGCGATGTCAATTTTTCGTATGGCAGTATAGACGGACAACTCTGGCCTATATTAGAACGCATTTTTGACTTAGGACTTAGCTATGAAAATACCCAACAGGCCATAAAAGAACGACAAGCCTTTTTGATCTCACGTAACATTGGAGTATGTGATATTGTCAATGCGGCCTACCGCGATAAAATAGATGCCTCCGATATTGGTTTGCTCGAGGTGAGCTTGCGACCTATGTTTGAGATTTTGTCAAATTTTCCTCAAATTGACACCTTGCTCTTCACGGGAGGCAATAGCAAAAATGGTCCAGAGTATTTTTTTCGCAAACTATGCCGAGAATATGATGTTAGCCTAAAGGTCGTCTCACCTAAGGTACCACGTATACATCAGCTAAATTGGGCGTCTCGTGAGATCACTACCGTATCTTTAACCGCCCCTTCTGGAGCAGCCAATCGCGCTGTAGGAAGTATGAAAGACTACAAGGCGTTTAAGACCGAAAACCCAGCCTTTAACACCATAGACTATCGGGTCATGCAATATGCCCCTTACTTTTAAATGAGATAGATTTTAGTCAAACGTGAAGACTTCTAAGGCTTCATTATTACTCACAGCAATATAATGTGTTTTCCCATCAAGCTGAATAGAGGCAATATCTTTTACATCACTGTCTATAAATGGACTATAGGCTACACTGTTTGTAAAATTGCCTTTGCCATCTCCTAATAATACATATCCGTAATTACTATCATAGCGTATGGTCTCGACCTCGGCATCATAAATCGCCCCAGCTCCAATAATATCTAAAAAGCCATCTTGATTGACATCCTTAGCCATAAGCGATAAGGTTGGGCCAGTTTGAGCCTCCATAGGTAATTTTGAATACGAAAAATTAAAATCTCCCAAGTTTTCAATGTAAATAGTTTCAAATTGATGCGCTACATATTGCAAGGCTCCTTTGAGCTTATCTTCTCCATAAATATCTTTGAGTTCTAATTTTGCAAACTGATTATAGGTTCCTATTTTTTCTAACAAAAATGGATTTTGTTCAGAACTACATTCCTTACCGCGCACGGGTACGCGCTTGCCGTTGTTGATCTTGCTAAGTGCCACATCAAAACTACCATTGTCATCAAAATCTTTGGCGTTGATATAGATAGGCTTGTCTTTTTTGGGTTGAAATTTATTATTGGCACCTAAATTACCAAGGATATAATCCTGATCACCGTCATTATCAAAATCGGCGGCGGTAACACTAAACCACCATCCTTCAGTTTTATCGAGCCCACTGGTGTTGCTTACTTTTTCTAAACGACCATCTACATTTGAGAAAAATTGAGGAGCCATCCATTCTCCTACGAGCATCAGGTCAAGATCGCTATCGCTATCGGCGTCAGTAAATATGGCTTCAGACACCATTCCTACTTCTGCCAATCCTTCGATCTCTATTGCTATATCTCTAAATTGCCCTTGCTCGTTAATGAGTAAGTAGGATCTCGGAGCTTCCGGATAGCGTCCAGGAGTAACATTACCCCCTACAAAAATATCTAAATCGCCATCTTGATCATAATCGGCGGTGGTGATCGCCTTGCCAGAGGTGAGCATTTTTGGTAATGCCTTAGTTGCTTTTGTAAAACTACCTTGCCCATCATTGATGTACAATCGATCTTGTAATAGCGGGTCATCTATGGCGAGCTCATAACCAGCACTTACCACATAGAGATCTAGATCTTTATCGCCATCGGCATCAAAAAAGTGAGCATTGGCATCTTCGTACGGTGCCTCATTTCTCCACAAGTATTTATTGGTACTTTTAAAGGTATTATCGCTATTCTGAAGGTATAAGCCGGCGGTGGCGCCAGCAGCATTCCCTACAAAGAAATCGTCAAGCCCATCACCATTGACATCGGCCACGGTAATACCAGTTCCTTTTGTAGATTGCTTTTGAGGCAACAATAATTGCAGGTCGTAATCATTAAAGGTATTCTCTTGGTGCTCATAGGTCAAATGAAGTGCCTTGTTATCTAAGAGGGTCTTATTGGTCTTTAGGTTTTTGTCTTCGGCAGGCATGACCTCACTATCGCTATAAGCTACAGTTACCGCTTGATTGGCAGATACATCCTTGAGTAGACTTACCTTATTATCTGGCCAGATTACCTTTATGCTTGTTACATTTTGATCCTGTCCTAATCCAAAAAACAAATTAGGTGATACTGAAGACTCAAACCCACGGGTGAGGTAAAACTTCTGATGCTGTGTGTGAGTATCAGTCTGCACATATACCTCGGCACCTATACCCAAAAGATTAGTAGAAGGACCTTCTAAGTTTATTTTAAGATAATTGGCCGTACTATTATTTTTATACAGTCCAATCCCATCGTTGACATTGTTGACAATTAGATCTAAATCTCCATCATTGTCAAAATCGGCATAGGCTCCACCATTTGAGAAACTTGGATCTTCTAGGCCCCAGTCTTTGATGACTTTGGCAAATTTAAAATCCCCTTGATTCTTATACATATAGTTGTCCAACTTTTGAGAGGGCATCATATCTAGTACCGCCTGCAAGGTCATGGCCTCTCCTTTGGCATTTTTCGCTTTAAGCGCATTTCTAAAATCCTGATTATTATAATCTTTATACACCCCATTGGTAATAAAAATATCCTTTAAGCCATCGTTGTCATAGTCGGCAATAAGGGGTGCCCAACTCCAATCTGTTTTGACAATACCACTTAACTGGGCTGTCTCTTTAAATTTACCATTACCCACATTGGTGTGCAACATATTGGCCATATAGGCATGATGAT
The DNA here is from genome assembly GCA_002712765.1 of Cytophagaceae bacterium. Lineage (GTDB taxonomy): Bacteria > Bacteroidota > Bacteroidia > Flavobacteriales > Flavobacteriaceae > Dokdonia. Next base: position 5,159 of record PAUP01000041.1, read on the forward strand.
ACCCTACCTGTACAATTTTCATAAAATTCTCGGTACTCATAGAAGCCATATTCTCCTTGCTTCGCGCATAATTTTCGGCAAGCATATCAACGGTGATCAAATCTGGATAGCCATCGTTGTTGAGATCGGCATAATCTGACCCCATACTGTTAAAGGAGATATGATTCATACGATCCAATACCTCATCTTTAAAACTTCCATCCTTTTGATTGATATATAAAATGTCTGGTTCTAAATAATCATTAGAAACATAAATATCATCCCAACCGTCGTTATTAAAATCGCCCACAGCACCAGAGAGCCCCCATGCCTTGTTGTAGACCCCAGCTTCTTTGGTCACTTTGGTAAATGAAGTTCCGTCATTGCGATACAACTGGTCACTGGTTGTTTCTTCGATTTGACTTTGTAATGCACCACTGATGCGTGTATTATTTTTAAAGTCATAACGGTAATTGACAACATATAAATCGAGATCGCCATCCTTATCGTAATCCAATGAATAGGCTTGCGTCGAATAACCAGGGTCATCAATTCCCCATGATTTTGCCTCTTCTTTAAAGGTACCGTCTTTTTGATTGACGTATAAAAGATTGCGTCTACCCTCATCGCTATTCATAGATCCTGCCTTGGCCACATAAATATCGAGCCAACCATCGTTATTGACATCCATCATGGTTGTACCTGTGGCAAACCCTTGAGCGTCTCCCGTTTTAGAAGAAGTGGTGATATCTGTAAAGGTAAAATCGCCATTATTTTTATACAGTTTATTCTGCCCAAAATTGGAGGTAAGGTAGACGTCTTCAAAGCCGTCTTGATCAATATCGCCTATGGCAACCCCTGCCCCAGTATACAGGTAAGGATAGTTGAGAAAATTAAATTCTAAATCTTCTCTAATCATATTTTTAAAATCAATATTAGAAGTCTCAGAAGAGATTTTGGAGAACAAAGTAACGGTAGTACTTTTTGGTACAGATTCTTTTTTTTGGGTGTTTGTGTCAGAGCACGAAAACAAAACAAAAACGATACAAATAATAGGTAAGAATTGACGCATGCGAAAAAATATAAGAGTATCTCACAAATATATTAAATCAGATAATATGACATAATAATGTGGAACCGAAATGGCTATTGCTTCAAATTCAAGACCTTATTTGAAACACTGTATTCCAAATTATACATGCATTTTATCGATTTTAACTTTTGACGGATTATTTTTTTGTTATATTTAACACGTTAAAGGCAATAAAATCCTACCCACATATTGCTTTAAACATAGCCCAACTCCCCCTACAGGCTATAAAAACTACATGTTTAATTGAATTATCCACTATGATTTTTGATCATGGTGCTAATTATATTCGTTTAACTTAATTATTATTTAAATCAACCAAGTATGAAAAAAATTACTTTATTAACCTTTCTACTTCTGAGTTATGTGGGCTTTGCTCAAATCTCAGAGACTGGAACCCCGCTAGGTCAAGCAATTGTGACCTCGGCCAGTTCGGTAGCAACAGTAGAGCCTAGTGGTACCATCGGTACTAACTTTGACCTCTCTAGTGTTGAAATTGACATTAACCACACCTTTGACGGTGACCTGAATATTACCTTAGTTGCTCCATCTGGTGCAACCTTAGATTTATCTAGTGGTAATGGTGGCGCTGGAGACGGTTACTTAGGGACGGTCTTCGAAGATGGATCTCCATCAATTACAACGGGTACGGCTCCATTTACAGGAAGTTTCCAACCTGAAGGTGGCACCTTTGCAGCGGCCTTTGCAGGAGAACCTATTCAAGGAGATTGGACATTACAAATCAATGATACATTTACTGCTGGTGATGATGGGGTACTAAACGACTACGTTATCAACTTTGACTCTACCGTATTGCAGGTTATTTGTCCTGCAGATATTACAGTAGATAGTGATGCAGGCGCTTGTGGCGCTGTAGTCACTTTTGACACACCATTTGCAGCAGATGCTATGGGTAATGAGTTGACAGCAACTCAAACCATGGGTCTTGCGAGTGGAAGTGAATTCCCAGTAGGTACAACCGTTGTAGAATATACTGCTACCGATGGTGGAGGAACCTCTACAACCTGTTCTTTTAACGTTACAGTAAACGAGGTTTCTATGCCTGTATTAGTATGTCAAGATATCACTGTAGAATTAGACGCTATGGGAATGGCTTCTGTTACTGCTGCCGATCTTATTACTAACGGTACATTCCAACCTACAGCATTACCACCGGTTTCTGGTGCTGGCTTGCCAGCTTCTATTCCAGTAACGGGTACAGGAGGTTTTCCTTGTGTAGGTGGACCAACCGAGTCTATTGCTACAGTAACAGAAACTGGATTAATCGGGACCGATTATGAAATTGACAATGTTGAAATTAGCTTAAATCACACCTTTGACGGAGATTTAGAGATTTCTCTTGTTTCTCCTTCAGGAACGTCATTAGACTTGAGTTCTGACAATGGTGGTGCTGGAAACGACTTTATCAATACTGTATTTCAAGACGGGGCTCCTTCTGTAACTACAGGATCTGCTCCTTTTACTGGTACATTCCAACCAGAAGGTGGTACTTTTGCTAGCACATTTGCTGGAGAGGAAGTAAACGGAGACTGGACTCTATCTATTTGTGATGATGCTGGTGGAGATACTGGTACTTTGACAGATTTTTCTATCACACTTGCTACAAACGCTCTCGTAGTATCTACGGGTTGTGATGTAACTTCTCTGATTACCCTTGATGTTTCTTCTTTTGACTGTGATGACTTAGGTGCAAATACTGTAACAATTACTGCCGATGACGGTATGGGTAATATCGCTACTTGTACTCCTACAGTAACGATTACTCCAATTCTTGACACTCAAGGTCCTGTAGATATCTTTACAGGTACGGGTCCAGGAGATGGTAACTGTTCTACAGTAGTTAACTACGATCCTGTGACATCATCTGTAACAGGATGTACTACGGTTCTTGACATTGTTCAAACAGGAGGTCTTGGAAGTGGAAGTATGTTCCCAGTAGGAACAACTACAGAAGAGTATACAATCTTTGATGACAATGGAAATAACATCGGATCGTATAGCTTTGATGTAACCATTACAGATTCTTCAGATCCAGTATTTGACTGTCCATCTTCTTTGGCGGTAAGCCCAGATGATACAGGCAACTATACGATTATCGACTTTGCTGCCGATGCTACAGATAACTGTACGGCTAGCGCCGATCTTGTAATCACTCAAGATCCAGCTGTTGGTACCGTTGTTGCTGATGGAAGTGTTACAGCTGTAACTGTAACAGTAACAGATGCTGCTGGTAATACAACAACTTGTGAATTTGACTTAACTGTTGATGCTACTTTAGGTGTCAATGATGTGGCTTTAGATCGTGCAATTAGCATGTATCCTAACCCAACCAATGGTCAGATCACTTTACGCAATGTTGGTGTTGCCGAGTTAACCGAGGTAACTATTTCTGATATTAACGGTCGTATTGTAGCTACTGTTGATCTTACAGATATGAACACGGAGCGTCAAATTTCTTTAGACAATCTTGCTGCTGGCGTTTATTTTGCCAAAATTAGCAGTGAAAATGCGTCTACTGTAAAGCGCATTATCAAAAAATAATTTTTTTCAATTATTCTTGGAATCCCGAAGCAAGTTATTTGCTTCGGGATTTTTTTTTGCAATTTGTATCTTTCCCAAATGAAATCATTCTTTCCAACTATTCTTGTCCTATCTGTTTTAGCTACAAGTTTGTATTCTTGCTCAGAGCGCGGTGACAATCCAGACGATATCGACTTTACCACAACTTTTGAAAAAAGTAACGGCACTCAAACCCCAACCTATACCGAAGTCATTGAATTCTATAAAGCCCTTGATAAAGCATATACCTCCATCCAGACCTATGAGGTAGGTAGCACCGATAGTGGAGAGCCACTTACCCTGATCACCTTTAATCCTAATCGCAGCTTTGACAGCGAGTTTGCCGATAATACCGATGTAAGACGAATACTCATAAACAATGGGATTCACCCAGGCGAATCTGACGGGATAGATGCCTCCATGTTGCTTTTTAGAGATTTGGCACAAGGCAAAATTAAAGCGCCAGAACACACCTGGATCTCTGCCATTGCTGTGTATAATATTGGCGGTGCACTTCATAGAAATTCGACCTCACGCACCAATCAAAATGGTCCTGAAGCCTATGGTTTTAGAGGTAATGCCCGCAACTATGATCTCAATCGAGATTTTGTGAAACAGGATACCAAAAATGCCAAGGCCTTTGCAGAAATCTTTCACATGATAAAGCCCGATGTATTTATCGATAATCACGTGAGTAACGGCGCCGATTATCAATACACTCTAACCCATCTCTTTACCCAGCACAACAAATTAGGCGGTGTATTAGGTCAATTTTTACATCAGGATTTTCAACCATTGATAGAACAAGATCTCAAAGCCAATGCTTGGGAGATTTCACCTTATGTCAATGTTTTTAATCGCACACCAGAAACTGGCTTTAGTCAATTCATGGACTATCCGCGCTATTCTACAGGGTATACAGCCATGTGGAATACCCTTGGGCTAATGGTCGAAACCCATATGCTAAAACCCTATAAACCACGAGTAGAAGGCACCTATCAACTCATGAAAAGTGTGATTGCAGTGACCGATGCCCAGCACGAAAAGATAAAGGCCTTGCGCAATGATGCTTTTAATGCTTTCGCGAAAGCGGATACCTACCCCTTACAATTCCGCATAGATAGCACCAAGACCTCAACGCTCTCCTTTTTAGGGTTTGAAGGCGAATATCAAGCCAGTGAGCTTACCGGACAAATGCGTTTAAAATACGACAGAGATAAGCCCTTTACCAAAGCGGTGACCTATTATGACCACTTTACACCTACAAATGACATAGCCATTCCTAAAGCCTATCTAATACCCAGAGGCTATCGCAATATCGCCCTACTTTTAAGAGCCAATGACATTCGCTTTAAGCAACTAAAAAGGGATACCACATTTACCGCAGAGGTCTATCACATTGATTCCTATCAAACGCGTCGCAATGCCTATGAAGGTCATTACCCACACTACAACACCAAGGTAAATCGAGATCTAGAAGAAGTTACCATAGCCAAAGGCGGATACCTTGTCCCTACAGACCAAGACGGCCTGCGCTATTTGTTAGAAACACTAGAACCAGAGGCTGTAGACAGTTTTTTTAATTGGAATTACTTTGACACCATCTTACAACAAAAAGAAGGGTTTTCTCCTTATGTGTGGGAAGATAAGGCCGCCCAGTTTTTGGAAGATCACCAAGAAATACGTCGGTCATTTGAAGCCAAGAAACAGAGCGATCCTAATTTTGCGAACAATTGGTACGCCCAATTAGATTGGATACACAAACAGAGTCCAAATTACGAAAGCGCACATTTACGCTACCCTATCGTTAGGATGCCGCGTTAAATATTCTTTTGGAAATAATAATTTGATATTGGCATAGGATTTTTCGAGCGCCTTTTGACTCTTTTCAAAACCTTTCCATTTGACCTTTTCTATACCTTCTTTCTCTTGTGGGATGAGCTCGCCATCGTAAGAGGTATGCATTTCATACCAATAGGTTTCTTTTAATCGGTACTTGCCGTTGCGTTTGAAAACGTGGTACGTCTTTGTGATAAATTTTTTAATAGACAGACCCTCCACCCCAGTTTCTTCTTCTACCTCGCGAATCGCACAATTTTGGATATCTTCTCCTTTTTCAATTTTCCCTTTGGGTAAGTCCCACTTGTTATTGCGATAGATAAATAGGATCTCTTTGCGATCATTGTATACCAAACCGCCCCCTGCAATGACTACTGGTAATTTCTTTTTTAAGAATTTGTGAAGCTTGTGCTCGTTTTCGTGATATAAGTTGACATAAGTGAGCTCACCCTTGACAATTTTCTTGATGATTTTCTTAAACTTGGCTTTCTTTAATGGGATAGATGTGTACTTACTTCCTATCACCTTAGTAGTTGAGAGAATTATCGGAACATCATTCACAAAAACTTTATACATTTGCAGTATGATTTTAGACAAAGAAACGGCAAAAAAAACTGCCGAACTATTATTGCAAATTAACGCAATAAAATTACAACCACAACAACCTTTTACTTGGGCGTCTGGTTGGCAGTCTCCAATTTACTGTGATAATCGTATCACCTTGTCTTATCCAACCATCAGAAATTATATCCATCAGGAAATGGCCAAACAAATCGAAACGATTTATGGCAAACCCGATGCTATTGTGGGTGTAGCCACTGGTGCTATAGGTATTGGAATGCTCGTTGCCGATTATCTCAACCTACCTTTTGCCTATGTGCGCCCAGAGGCCAAAAAGCACGGAAGAAAAAATCAAATCGAAGGCCATATAGAACCAGGAAGTGCTGTTATTGTTGTTGAAGACCTCATTAGTACAGGAAAAAGCAGCCTATTGGCTGTCGAAGCGCTAAAAACCGCTAATATCTCGGTAAAAGGAATGTTGGCCATTTTTACCTATGGTTTTGACACTGCCACTACAAATTTTGAAAAGGCTGAGGTCGAGCTTCATACCCTAAGTGACTACAGTCATTTACTAGAACAGGCCGCCGATACCAACTATATTACTCAAACTCAACAAGACGCTCTGGAAACTTGGCGTCAAGATCCCGCAAATTGGGACGCTAACAACTAAAGACATGCAACTAGAAACACCTAAAAGAACCGTAGAACAGTCCAAAGAAACGGTCTATAACTTCTTGATGAATATTGAAAACTTCGAAAAACTGATGCCTGAGCAGACAAAATTCGAAAAAATCAATGATACTCGTTTTTTATTCGCACTTAAAGGAATGCCAGAAATCGTTCTAGATCTCAAAGAGGGTGTTCCTCATTCTAAAGTAGTGTTAGGCGCGGCTAGTGACAAATTACCTTTCACCCTAACTGCGCTTATCGAAGAGCAGGCTCCAGAGCAGGCAGAGGTACAATTGCAATTTGAGGGTACCTTTAACCCAATGATGACAATGATGATCAAGGGGCCTATTACCAAATTTATAGGAACCTTATCTGATAACATGGATCGCATTTCATAAGGCGATCGCTTTTTCAATTTTAAAGACATAATTGTTTACTAAAACTACTTTTTCGTTAATAACCTAAGCCCACTTTTTTGGGTACAGGTATTGAAAAAAGTATTTTTGCTCTCATATACAAGAATCAGATGGCAGATATTCAACACTTAGAAAATTTTGTAACGCAGGTTCGCAGAGATATTTTGCGTCAAGTGCATAAAGTAAATTCAGGACATCCCGGCGGATCTTTAGGATGTGCCGAGTTCTTTGTAGTCTTGTACCAAGAACTTATGGATCGTAAAGAAGGCTTCGATATGGATGGTAAAGGCGAAGATCTCTTCTTTTTATCTAACGGACATATTTCTCCGGTCTTTTATAGTGTTTTAGCACGTTCGGGCTATTTTCCTGTAGAAGAGCTCAACACCTTTAGATTGCTAAACTCTAGACTTCAAGGCCACCCAACTACACATGAAGGATTACCAGGAGTAAGAATAGCTTCGGGTTCGCTGGGTCAAGGGATCAGTGTTGCTCTGGGTGCTGCCGAGACAAAAAAACTCAACAATTGCGATCACCTCATCTATGCCCTAATGGGAGATGGAGAATTGCAGGAAGGCCAAAATTGGGAAGCTATTATGTATGCTGCGGCAAACCGTATTGACAATATCGTTGTAACGGTAGACTTGAACGGGCAGCAAATCGATGGCAGTACAGACAACGTACTTCCTATGGGTAGTGTCAAATCTAAGTTTGAAGCCTTTGGGTGGGATGTGCTAGAGATAGAAAAAGGAAATGATATTCAGGCCATTATTGACGGTCTTACAGCCGCCAAATCTCGCACGGGTAATGGTAAACCCATTTGTGTTTTACTACACACGGTAATGGGTAATGGTGTAGACTTTATGATGCACACACACGCTTGGCATGGTAAAGCACCCAACGACGAGCAACTTGCCATAGGTTTAGAACAAAATCCTGAAACCTTAGGCGATTATTAAGGAGTCCGCTTTCGCGAAATAGATTACAACCCACATTAACCGAAGACATCAAGAGCATGAAAACATACGAAAATACAGGAAGTAAGGATACACGATCAGGATTTGGAGCTGGTCTGGAGGCCTTAGGAAAAATCAATGAAAACGTGGTTGCCCTATGCGCCGATTTGACCGGATCTCTAAAAATGGACGCTTTTAAGGAAAATCATCCTGAGCGATTTTTTCAAGTAGGAATTGCCGAAGCCAATATGATGGGGCTCGCCGCTGGAATGACTATAGGCGGAAAAATTCCATTTACAGGTACCTTTGCCAATTTTTCTACAGGTCGCGTCTATGATCAAATAAGACAAAGCATCGCTTATTCTGATAAGAATGTCAAGATATGTGCCTCTCACGCTGGCCTCACCCTTGGTGAAGATGGGGCTACACACCAAATTTTAGAAGATATTGGGCTGATGAAAATGCTGCCTGGTATGACGGTAATCAACACTTGTGACTACAATCAAACCAAAGCCGCGACTATGGCTATTGCCAATCATCACGGGCCGGTATATTTGCGTTTTGGAAGACCAAAAGTGGCTAATTTTACTCCTGAAGATCAGCATTTTGAAATAGGTAAAGCCGTGCATCTGCAAGAAGGAACGGACGTTACTATTGTTGCTACAGGTCACTTAGTTTGGGAAGCCTTAGAAGCGGCTAAGACCCTACACAACGATGGGATTAGCGCAGCCGTGATTAATATTCACACCATTAAGCCATTGGATGCAGCCGCAATACTTGAGTCTGTCAAGACTACGGGCTGTGTGGTCACTGCCGAAGAACACAACTTTTTAGGAGGGCTTGGAGAAAGTGTTGCAAGAGAGCTTGCCTTAGCTCATCCTGTACCTCAGGAATTTGTCGCTACCCAAGACACCTTTGGCGAAAGCGGTACTCCTGCAGAGCTCATGGAAAAGTATGGTTTAAACGCCGAAGCTATCACCAAAGCTGCCAAAAAAGTAATGGCTAGAAAATAAGCCAAACACATTTACGTTAGTATTATAACTCATAAAGGCAGAATTGTTTGATTCTGCCTTTTATTTTTGATTGTAACATTTAAATCAGTACTTATGAAAAATTTAATGATCGCTGTATTGTTTTTAGCAAGTATTACAGCTGTAGGACAGAGTTCTCATTTTGGTATTAAAGGCGGGCTTAACTTTGGTTCGACCGGAGAATTATCTGGAATTTTTGACAGACCCATCGATGCCGATAATAAGGTGGGCTACCACTTGGGCGCCTTTGGTCATGTAGAATTCTTAGGATTATTTTTACAACCCGAAGTTGTTTATACTAGGCTCAATAGTGAATATAAACGATCTGGCACCTCGGCAGATTACAATTTATCAAAACTCGATATCCCCGTATTGTTAGGACTTGATATTTTGGGGCCTATTAATATTAAAGCGGGTCCGTCTTTTCAGGTTGTACTCAATAACGAATTAGATGGTGCCGGCGTTGATATCGAAGAACCTGAAAATACATTTACGGTAGGGTATCAATTAGGCGTAGGTGTCACCTTAGGGCAACTTGGTCTTGATCTGCGCTATGAAGGAGCATTTCAAGAAAATGAAACCTTTGGAGATCAAACCCTACAAGATGCAGGCTTTGTGCTAGATTCTAGACCTTCTCAATGGATTTTGAGTTTGTCTTATGCCTTTGATAGCAAATAATCGAGATCGCTTATTAGCGCTAAAAAAAAGCCATTTCAAGTTGAAATGGCTTTTTTAATGCTATTTTTTATGTTCTATCAACTATCAGAATCTAGATAATTTGGTGTACCATCTTGATCGGTATCAGGAAAAACGACAGTCCCATCTGGCTCAATCTCTATCTCGTCAATCGTATCTATACCATCACCATCATCATCGGTGTCTAAATGATCGGGAGTACCGTCATTGTCGGTATCCAAAAATCCTGCAAAAACCGTATTTCCTTCACTATCTACTTCTGTCAATACCTCTAGACTCGTCAAGACACCATCATTCTCATCATTGGGGTCTCTGAAGTTAGGTACGGCATCACCATCGGTATTGTCTTCTTCTTGGTCAAATAAGAAACCGTTGTTGTTTACATCTTCTAAAATGGAAGGGATAAAATCATTATCGTGATCGGCTTGATCGGCAAGTAAAGTATCGTAGGTAAATACTAAATTGGCATATAAGCCAATTGATGAATTGGCAGGAGGTGCTGCATAATAAGCCACCCCACTAGGCATAAATACGGCACCAATACCATAATCCTGTTCAAAAGTAGTCGTCCCATCAGGATTGACCATAAAACCAGAACCGGGTTTAGATCCAGCCACTCCTTTGGCAAAACCTTCGATAGTACTTACCAAATCTAACCATATAGGACTGGCCGTACTGTCAAATACGTCTCCATAAATTTTTTGACCGCTAAATGATAAAAAAGTAGAATCGGCAAAGGTGGGAACAAACTCTCCTACACCTTCTCTAGCAGTCAATATGTAAATAGTCTGATCTGTTTCAACACGATTAAAAGTCTTGGTGGTTACCTGATCAATTAAAGGTGTTTTATCAGCATTGTCATTGGCAATAGTATCAAAAACAATTTTGTAATTAAAATCTGCTGGAGGATTAGCAAACTCTTCATAATTGTAAAAGTGGGTTTGCAAATACTCACGTATGAGCTCATCGTCTTCGGCAGCTTGTTCCCCGCGATCACGCAAAGGTATAGCTTCTGGCCCATCGTCATCATTTGGACAAGCCGTACAAACTAACAATACCGCAATTAATCCAAGGTAATTTTTAATATTCATGTTTTAAATTTTGAAGGCGCAAGATACAATTTTGACGTATTTTAGCGCTATTCTACTGTTAGATTAACGCGCTTTTAAGCAAAATTATATGAGGGTTGATAAATATTTGTGGTGTATAAGATATTATAAGACGAGATCTATTGCCACAGCGGCGATCAAAAAGGGTCATGTCAAGGTAAATGGTGCTGTTGTCAAACCATCCAGAGAGGTTTATGCCACCGATCAGATATCGGTGCGCAAAAACCAGGTAGATTATCAGCTTGTTGTCTTAGACACGCCAGATAGTCGTCTTGGAGCCAAATTAGTGGATATCTATAGAAAGGACGTTACCCCAAAAGAAAATTTGGAAAAATTGGAGCTCTTAAAATACTCCAAAGATTACTACCGAAAAAAAGGTACGGGAAGACCTACAAAAAAAGATCGGAGAGATATTGATGAAATTTATGAAAACGACGACTTCTTTAGCAAAGATGAAGAAGAATAAGCGTATATTTTGATTTACATTTGTGACTTAGTCTTTTACGTATGAAAGTTAAACTAGATAAGATACTCGATCATCAAGCCATAGGGCATAAAACACGTCGCATTGCCTATCAAATTTACGAGAGTAATGTAGCCGAAAAAGAGATTGTATTGGCCGGTATCGCAGATAACGGTTATAAATTTGCCGAACGCCTCGCGCAAACCCTCGAAGAGATCTCTTCTATCAAGGTAATTTTATGTAAGGTATCGATGAACAAAAAGGATCCATTAGGCACGGTTACTACCTCACTTGATCCTGCTGCCTATAAAGACAAATCTGTAGTTTTAATTGACGATGTACTCAATTCGGGCACCACTTTAGTCTATGGGGTCAAACACTTCTTAGAAGTGCCGCTAAAGCGATTTAAAACAGCAGTACTCATCAACAGGAATCATAAAAAATTTCCTGTAAAGGCAGACTTTAAAGGCGTATCGTTAAGCACCTCACTCAACGAATCGGTCAAAGTGCGTTTTCGCAAAGGCAATGATATGGCCGTATTAGAATAAACGCGATACTATAGCTTCAACAACAGTATCTACAGTATCATGTTGACCTACTTTAATTCGCGTGTCTGCCTGATTGTAAAAATAGGAACGCTCAAAAAGGTGCTTACGCACATATGTTTCTAGCTCGTCATAAGATTCAAACCTGGTGAGTAGCGGCCTGCCCGAGCGCGCCTCCCACAATCGTTTACCCAGAACCTCAACAGCTACATTTAAATAAATACTCTGAGCTTCAGATTTTTGCAAGATCTCCATGGCATTACCGTAGCAAGGCGTACCTCCACCCAGCGCGATTACATGTTTTTGTAGATTGGTATCAAGTAATTCTTGAAGATAAAGTGCTTCTTTTTTTCTGAAATAAATTTCGCCGTGAGCGTCAAAAATAGCCGAGATAGATTTAGATTCTTTGGCAACGATATAATCGTCAAAGTCTATGAAACTATAACCAAGACGGCTGGCCAATTGAGAACCAATAGTCGATTTTCCCGACCCCATATATCCTAATAGAAAAATAGTCATGTGCTAAACTTTTGAAAAACAAAGGTATTCGCTTCTGAGAAAATAAAGTCAAAAATAATTTTAAAAAGGCTTGTAGAAATTAATTAAATGGCTGTATATTTGCACCCGCATTCAGGGAATGAAGACCTGGTAGCTCAGTTGGTAGAGCATCTCCCTTTTAAGGAGAGGGTCCTGGGTTCGAGCCCCAGCCAGGTCACTAAAAAAGACCATAAAATGCAGTAAAAGTCCGTAAACAAATTGTTTACGGACTTTTTTAATGGATTACATTTATGGCGTTGGATAGTGTTTAATCACCTGGCAAATGCCGATTCTAACAGTATTTATTTTTATGGCTATTATAAAGGTAGCCAGCACTACATGCTCGAGTTGATATAGACCTCCAAAAATCTGGCCTTAGAAGATGTAAAAGTAGCTTGTAAAGCTTGGGCAGGAAGCAAAATACTCGTACCCATCTCGATTTTTTCCTGCTGATCATGAACTGTTATTGTTGCTTCACCCTCCACACACATGAGAATGACAAATGAATCGAGCGTGTCATACTGTCGCTCTAGTGTAGAATTGACCGCTAGGACATTAGTTGTAAAATAGGGGCAAGACACTACCTCTGTACTACCGTTGCCAGAATTGGCATACTTCTTTTTAGCAGTATTATGGGTTTGTTTTGTGGCTGCAATCGATTGTGGGATATGTAGGGCTCGTTTTTGGCCTTGTGCATCTACTCGATCCCAATCGTAAACTCTATAGGTGATGTCAGAAGTTTGTTGGATCTCGGCCGCCAAAACACCAGCTCCTATGGCATGTACTTCTCCAGCGGGAATAAAATATACATCACCTTTACATACTTGTTCCACATTAAATACATCATAGACATTTTGTTTTGTTATATCTGCTAGTACTCGAGTTGAGTGTATCGTTTTATCAAGTCCTACAATGATTTCGGCGTCTTTTTCGTGATCTACCACATACCACATTTCAGTTTTGCCTTTGGCATTGTGTAAGGCCTTGGCCATAGTGTCGTCGGGGTGTACTTGAACCGACAAATTTGATTGGGCATCAAGAAATTTAATCAAAAGTGGGAACTCGTTGCCAAAGCGTTTGTAATTTTTTTCTCCTAATAACTCTTGACCAAATTGGGCGATTAGAGAAGAGAGTGTTCTATCGCGATACCTGCCGTTATTCACTAGGGTTTCATCTCCTTGGAGTCCGGATATTTCCCAGCTTTCGCCAATGGGTTGATCACTTGCCTTTTTGTGAAGTAGGGTGTTTAATTTTGATCCTCCCCAGGGCTTTTCTTTTAAAATAGGATCAAATTTGATGGGATAGATTTGCATGAGAATATCGATTAGAGCTAGGTTACTTTAGGCGGCTATGGCTATATTGTCTTCGGATGAGACTAGGGTAAAATTGGCTTCTGCCGTAGCCAATGTGCGATCTGTAGTGTTAATAACATTGTAGTTGAACCAAATATGGGCCAATCTTCCAGGTATCTCAATAGCGTCGCGCATTCCTAGTTTTGAATCTTCAACATGAACCCAACGCATCAATGGCTGTTCTGTAATGTTTGACATCACATTTGCAGCGCCCATGAACTTTTTGAGTCTTAAGAAAATTTCGACATCAAACAACCATCGGCTCACAAAGGCTTCTTCATATACTACTGGCACTATACTTCTAGAAAAAACCTTAGCGCCACATTGGGTGTCACGTATGGGCAAACCCAGAATTAATAGAATAAATTGTTTGACAAATTTGGAGAAGACATTGCGCATAAAATTACGCTCAATAGCCCCGCTTCCCTGGGCATTTCTGGACCCAAACACGACCAATTTGTTTTCGCGTTTTAAGGTCTTAACCAAATCTTTGAAATCTCTAAAATCTGTAGAGAGATCGGCATCCATAAATCCGATATGGGCAATCTCGGGCATACTAAACAAAAATCGCGCTCCTGCTCTAACGGCCGTAGCCTTACCAGAATTCTTCTTAACATCTACAATACTAATAGCCTGAGGTGCTTGGGCTTTCATATCATATAATACCTCTAGGGTATTGTCTTTACTGCCGTCGTTTACAAAACATAAATGATACTCTGAATGCTCCTGAATAAAGGAAACAAATGCTTTGGTATTTAGTCTCTTCTCTTCGTTATAACAAGGTATGATGATGCCTGTTTTCATAATGTACTTTTTAAGTGTTATTGATAAATTACAGGACAAACTTAGCTTGAGAGCGCTTGCTCTTGCTGGCCTTTTCGATGGATGGACTTTTGCTGTAGATTAAAACCACTCGTCGACAGATGAACCATTTATCGAAAGAATTATCTTTGAATACTCGTAAAAAGGCTATCTTTTCACCCCCATATAATGCAGTCAAAAACCAACAAATACTTAGTTACCGCCCTGCTCTTAGGAATTATTTTCCATGGCACAACGATGTTTTTTACTGTAGAAAGGACCTACGATGCCCTTATCCATCTCTTTTTTGCAAATCATTACGCAAACAGTTGGTTCGAACCCTGGAATTATAGTTGGTATACAGGATTTACAGTAACAGGGTATCCACCCTTGGTGCATCAGGCCATTGCAGCTTTTTCCTATGTTGGCGGTCTAAAGTTTGGGATGTTTACCGTGGCATTAATTGGGGTTGTTCTTTTTATTACGGGTGTTTATCGCTTTACTCAAGTACTTATTCCTAACAAAAAAGTGGCTGGTTATGCGGCAATACTCGCCGTTTTTTCTTCATCCTTTGTAGAAACCCTTCACATTTTTGGACAATTGCCAAGTATCATCGGTATTTCGGTATTGATGCACTGCCTGCCCGAGATTTACCTCTGGGTCAAAACGGCTCACAAAAAACATTTGATCAAAGCTTTAGCGCTTTTGTCTGTCACAGTAACATCCCACCACGTCACTCCTATTTTTGGGATGGTATTTTTTATATTTCCGCTTCTAGGTATGGTCATCATGGATGCGGCCAGAGAAGAAGTTGGTAGTTTTCAAAAGGTGACTTTTATTGCTTTCGCGAAAGCATTAAAAACACATATATTGCGTATTATCGGTTTTGGGGGAAGCGCGTTAGTCCTTATTATTGGTTGTATTTTGCCTTATTGGTTGAATACCAAAAACAACCCTATTACACAGGTTCCTATTCCGCATGGATCTCGTGACAACTTTTTAGAAGTACTATCATCGGGGCTTGTATTTTTTGTAATCCCTTGGGGGCTCTTACTATTTCTACTTCCCTATTTCTTTTACCGTTATTTTAGTAAACGGCTGCTATTTTTTGGCATCTCTTTTTCGTTATTACTGATTTTGGGGACGGGTGGTACCACCCCTATACCTTTGGCGATTTTGGGTGATAATGCATTTAATATATTGACCCTCGACCGTTTTACACTTTGGGCTTCCATTATGGCCTTGCCTGTCTTTGGAGAGTTTTGTTATCGCTTTGTTGAGGGCGATTACAAAAGCTATTTACAGCAAAAATGGGGTGTGATGGTGCATCGTTGCGCTGGTGCTTTTTTGGCTTTGCTCTTTATCCTTATGTCTATATTTACTATGACTTTGGGCAAGTTTAGACCTAGCCAACCCGACCCGATCAAAATGACACCGATCGTCAATTTTCTCAACGAAGACGAACATTATAAGTGGCGGTATTTGCCTTTGGGTTTTGGCGATCAGATGGCATGGCTCTCTGCACAAACCAAAGCGACTACTGTAGATGGCGACTATCACTCTGCACGACGTCTGCCCGAACTTACTACACGCGCTGTAGAACGACTAGAAAATTCAAAATATCGCGGTATAGAGGGCATTGGGTCATTACAACAATTTCTCACCGTGCCTGAGAAATACCACCTCAAATATGTTTTTTCTAATGACAAGTTCTACGATCCCTTGCTTTATTTTACAGGTTGGCACCGTTTGAGTCTATTAGAAAATGGAATCATGGTATGGGAAAAAGCGGGTATTGCGCCACTGCCTAGTGTGCTGCCTAAGGAAGACCTTCCCCTCTACCTCAAATTGATGTGGGGTATCATTCCTTTTGCTACCGTACTGCTATCCTTTCTGATATATCTCAATACACTGTGGCAGCGATCTTTTATTCGAAAAAATAAACGAGCCATCTATTTTAACTTTAGTGCCCCATACAAAACGGTTTCTACAATAGTTTATAAAGGGTCTGTACTTTGGGCCGTCCTATTGTTACTTAGCGTTTTTTATGGTGCTTACCGCTTGTATATAGAGAATACAGCACAACTTTCGCCAAAAAATGTATTGACCGCCTACTACGATGCGCTAGATTTTAAAGAATTTGAGCGCGCACATTCTTATATCAACCCAAACAGCGGTAAGTCGCTTTCGCAATTTATGCTAGAAATTTCGGTATCTGATGGTTTGTTGAGTTCTTATGCCAAATTGGACAGTCTGCATATTGATGTTGAGACTACTTCAGACACTACGGCAATTGGAAGGATTAATGCCAGCTGGATTACACCACTTAAGGAAATTGAGACAGGTGATAAGTTATCGCTAGAACGTTTGGATGATAAATGGTTTATAACCCCTAAAGTTACCGATCCCGATATACCGCCAGACCAATTGCTAATTCAAAGTAGTACCGCCTACTACAATCATGGAAAAAGAACAATTACATCCCAAAAAACATTTCATAAAGATGTGCTCAAACAACCCGTAGTCGAAATAATATCTGCTAAGCTCGTCGTTATAGACAGCACTTATGCTCTTGTAGGTGAAATTCAAAATGTAGATAACATCCCTGCCGATATTTCTGTTGCAGGGGCCCTTTACAATAGTAGTGATCAAGAACTAGCTCGCTTTAACGCCAAAGATATTATCAAACACAAGCTCTTACCAAAAGAAACAACTTTGTTTCGAGTAAACTTTGAAGAAGTTGCGTGGCGCTCAGCTACCGACAAAAAACCAAGTACCTTTGATCCTAAGGCTTTCTCTGCTATCCATCTGGCTGGCATTCCAGAAAAATTTGAAATTCAGGTAAGTGCCAATGTTGCGACTGAGGAAATATACCCTACTGTGGGCATCTCTCAAATAAGACAGTTAGACAAAGACATTGGTGGTGCTCTTTTTAATACGAGTATTCATCAGGCAACCATTGCACAGCTACTCATTGGCTATTACAACGAGCAAAAAGACTTATTATGGGTGGAGGCAAAATATATAGATGAAAGTGTGCGACAGCAACGCAAGCGTCCTTTTAAAGAACCGCTGTACAAAGATCAATTACCCATAATAATTAGTGATCGTATGGATAACGCCCTTGTCAACGGATTGACCAATAGCAGTATTGCTACCAAGGTAGTACCCCATAGAAAAGATACAGACTCCTTACTTCAATTTATTGAAATCAAGAACATGCCATACCGCTACATTACCTTGCACACCAACAGTTATATAGGTAATCCTAAATGATAAAAAACGTATCTCATATCGTCATTACGCTACTCTTTTTTATGGGAGGCTTGTTTATCTGTGGGTGTACCAATACTTCAAAGCTGAGTCATACCACTTCAAAAAAAGTGACCATTGCTTCTGTAAAAAATAACCGAGTTACCAATCAAGGGATAAGAATATCTCTAACTAATGTAGAAGCAGCAATACCGCAGCACACTTTTCTAAGTGTTAGTACAGCTCTTGGGGCTACTATACTCACCCCAAAACATACTGAAACAGGGGATCATTTTTACATCCCCTCAGAAATTTCCAAAAACGCTGGTATAGTAAACTATAGCCTTATCGTAGATGGTGAACTACTCGAAAAAGACAGTTTTTTGCTACGGCCAGAAGTATCTCAATTGGCAACGGTAGAGACCTACGCTGGCCCGAGAAGTATTATGGCCACTACTAGAGATTATTCGATGTTGGTGAGTATCCCCACAGACACCTATGACAACCTCCTTCCCGATGACACCTCAATAAAGCTGTATTCCCAATTTAAAAACACCATTACTAAAAGTGATAAAAAGTTACGATTGGGGTTTGCTTGGCAACGCATCCCAGCACCACTTGAAACAGGCCGAATAAGCACTGCTAGCACCATTAAAAATATCGCCTCTCAAGAGCTAGCCATTGATGTGTTTCCAGATCTGGCGCAAGATTTTTCGATTGCCGTTTCTAGAAATCACACCTATGCCGATGGCAACCAAATTTGCACCTTTTCTACCTCCCAGATTAAAGACCAATACAACAATATTGTACCTGATGGTACTCTGGTCACTTTTTTTGTAAACGATGATCATGAGCGCTACTGGCAATTTACGGCAACTACTGTTAATGGTTATGCTTTCGCGAAAGCGTTACATCCAGAAATACCGTCTACTTGGACAGTACAGGCCACTATGATGGGGATTGCCAAAAGCCAACAAACCGACATCACTTTTGACGCTATTCTAGACATGCTACCAGTGACCATAGAGGAAAATAAAATTATGGTGGGGCCACTTCACAGTTATATGGGGCAACTCGTACAAGATGGAGTAAGAGTTGATCTTATTTTAGGGGATGTGGTAAATACTGCCTTGACCAAAAATGGAATGGCAACCTTTGAATTGGAAGGGCAAGCCAAGCGACAAAAACCATATCAAATTGAAGTCAAAACTCTAGGACTAATACAAAGCATTACCGTTCCTTTAAATGAAAAGTAATAAGACGCTATACCGTATTTTTATTATCCTAGGCTTTCTAGGAATCAATGCTGCTGTGCTTTTTGGCATCAGTCAGGTGATGGCCTATTTGAACACCGGAGCCGATAGAGCAAAAATGCTTCATCTAGACAGCAATGAGAAACGTCCTTATATTCCAGAGACCATTTGGACATCGCTAGACAATCCAGGTAGGCCTATAGAAAAGGCAAACTTAACAAAAATTGAACGTGATTATCTCGATGCTTGGCAGGCCAAAAATGATGCCTTTTTCACTGGGGATACTCGTGGTATTTTTGATCATTATACCACTAAGGCACGAGCAAAAATTGAAGCACTTATCACCGCCAATTCGGATACTAAAACGTTTATAGAAACTACGACCCATAGACATCACTTGGCGCTTGAGTTTTACAGCGCCGATGGCACTTTGGTAGTCCTTACCGATAAAAATGTATGGGGTACACAAAGGTTCTATCAAAGCGAGAATTTGATAAGTCAGCAAGACTTTAATGACGATTACAAAGTCATACTTTTACTTGAAGACGGATTTTGGCGTGTTAGGCATATAGAAAAAATCGCCACTCACCCTATACCCGTCTCAGCAACGGTAGATGTAGCTCGACTAGCGCAAATGCAAGGAGTCAATTATTACCCACAACATAGCCCCTGGGACACCTTTGGGCCTAGCTTTGATACAGACACTCTAGATCGCGACTTCAAAATCATTAAGGATCTCAGGCTTAATACGATTAGGGTTTTTATAGGGTATAAAGATTTTGGCAAGGCCTATGTGCCTCAAAAAAAACTAGAAAGACTCCAACTACTGCTCAATCAAGCACACTCAAACAATCTGGGGGTGGTTGTTACACTTTTTGATTTTTACGGCGATTACAGTATGCAAGATTGGACCCACACCAATGCCCACCTCAAACAAATAGTAACAGCGGTCAAGGAGCATCCCGCGCTTGTAGGGTGGGATATAAAGAATGAACCCGATCTTGATTTTGATAGTCGCACTAAAAGCAATGTCCTCTCTTGGTTACAACAAAGCATTAGATATTTAAAGAGCATAGACAACACCCATTTTGTGACTATTGGTTGGTCCAATCCAACGGCAGCCTTACTCTTGGAAGATCAGGTAGACCTTGTGTCCTATCATTACTACAAAGAACTTCAAGATCTAGCAACAGTACATCAAAGGTTGTCTAAAGCAACTACAAAACCTGTATTCCTTCAAGAATTTGGGTTATCTAGCTATCACGGCTTTTGGAATATGTTTGGCCCAGACCAAGAAGATCAAGCGGCCTACTATCAAAAATTTGTCGAAATACAAAAAAGAGATAGTTTGCACTATCTCTTCTGGACACTTTACGATTTTGAGAATATACCGCAAAATGTCGCGGGGGATCTTCCGTGGCGTAAAAATAAGCAGGCCTATTTTGGAATAATTAATAAATCAGGGGTAAAAGACAAGGCCTATACTATTCTTAAAAATCGCCTGGACTAAGCCGAAATGGCGTATTTGGTTTTGAGATCGACGGTGTTGTTGGTAAATACATCCATATACATTTGTGCGATTTTGCTCATGGGGAAAGCTGTAGCAGCTGCATAATTGGCCTTTGCAAGACTATTTCTGTAGGCCTGATTGACCACCAGTGCCGAGATGGCTTCGGCAAGGCTCTCACTGTTTTCTGGTTCAAAGAATTCGCCTCTATACCCCTCTTCTCTAACCAATATGCTAAGATCTCCCAAATCTGGCATCACTACAGCTTTCCCATAACTACCCGCCTGATGAAGCACACCAGAGCTTCCCGTAGTCGAGGTATAAGGAAATACAACCATCGCACTTTCAGAAAAGAGTCTAGGCACATCTTCTTCGGCTACGTATCCTGTAAAGGTAATATCTGCTAAGTGGCTATACTTCTCTTTGACCGATGCCAAATAACCCAAGGTATTCGGGTTATCGGTACCTGCGATAACCACCTCGAGGGGTTGCCCCGTCTTAACTCTGGCTTTTTCTACCGCCTCGATAAGTACTTCTACTTTTTTGTAAGTTCCAAATTTACCAAAGGTCATTATCTTTAAAGGACCATCTGCTGGGATATAAGAAGGCTCTTGAGGTATTTCAAAAGTACCATGCGGAATAAGCACACAATTAGAAGCTTTGTACTTTTGCTCTAAAATATCCACATATTTACTTATGGTTAAAGCTACGGGGTCTGCTTTTAAAACCACTCTTGGGAGCATCTCGCCAATAAAATTATAGGCTTTCTTTTTTAGCACATTTTTGGTAAAACCAGCGCTGTCCAAGTCTACGGTTTCCATAATATTGTGTAGTAAGACGGTAGTCTTTACTTTCATACACTTTGAAAGCCACGGAGAAAACAACCCCAGGGCCGCTGCTGCTTTGTTGTCGCCAAATTTCATAAACTGCAAATTGTACAAAATGGCATCGGGCTTTGTTTGCCTTACAGCCCTAGCTATAGAAAAAAGGTTGAACATACTATTAAATGTCCAGCATTGCTTAACCGTTATAGCGCAACCAGCCTCTTCAAAAGAAATAGCTGCTTGGCTTGGAGCGATGTCTGTAAGTAAGATCAATTCTGACACTTTCTGATGCCTACGAAATTGCTTGACCAAGTGGTAGGCATATTCATTAAGCGTTACTTTACTAGGGGGGTATGCGGTGACAATTGCGAGTTTCATAATGGATGTTTTTAAATTAAAAAGAATAAACCCTTTTAGGCTGCCTGATAAAAATTAGCTTCGTTTTCGATGGCCATAAAGAGCTGTTGAACTCGAGCCTCGGTAAAGCCATAGTAAATGAGTTGCTTTTCTTCGGGTAATTGACCTTGTAGCTCATTTAGAATTATCTCTAGAGACTCCTTCCCTTCTCTGAGTTCACAAAGGTTGATGGTTAAGGTATCTTCAAACTTTAATAAGGCTTTAAAGTAGTTTGTCAATTCGAGCAGGTGTTCGCTTCCTACTTTTCCTTTTAAACAGATCACCTTGTCGATAGTGTTGATTTGTAATGCCATAGTTCATTGTGCTTAGTGTGGTGTTATATCTTGTTGTTGTCATATGTTGACAGTACAAATTTGCATTTTTGCTTTCGCGAAAGCGTGTACAATACGATAGATCTACCATTCGTATAGACCAATGGTCATCATCTTTCGATAAAACATTTTTTTGAAGCAGGTAACGACCATCTAAAATAGATGAGCTGAGCTATTAAGAGCCCACCCATAGCGATAACTTGAGCAAGCACCACTTCGAATAAACTATTGTGAAAGCCTGTTATTAATACCATCTGCAGAACTCCAAAAATCGCTGTGATCACAATGGGTTTGAATTGATCTAAGGACAAAAAGTAATAAGCAAAAACATTGGCCAAAGCAAAAAATGAAGTAGCCAGCGCATACCAGCCCAGTAGAGGTGCTATAGCGAGGTAGTCTGACCCAAACAACAGTTGTACTGATAGCGTTGGGCATAAAAAAGTAAAAAGCACTATGACCATAGTAAGTATCCCTATATATGTAAGATATTTCATCAATACTGGTACTGCATTATGCCCTTGTTTTCTAAGCTTGACTACCGTAGGTAGCAATAGCATAACAAACATCCAGGTTACAAAATACACCACACGACCTATTAATGCTAATGAGGCATAAAGTCCAGCTTTGTACGACGGGAAATAGTATTTGACCAAAAGAATATCGCTGTTATTACAAATAATTTGAGTGAGTTCGTAAGATGCTGTGAGCAAAAAAAATTGCAGCACTCTCTTGGTCTCGGCTGTTGTTAGAACAGTTTTGACAGGAACTTTTGTCCTAAATTTTCTAAAGGGAAACACACCAGCTATAAATGAAATAGCTATTGCACTTGAAACTATTATAGATGAGTTGACATCAAACAGTACTAATAGTCCAAAGGTCAATCCTAACCTACAGATCATCTCAAATTGATAGGTAAGGGATAAGGAAACAAACGCTTTTCGCCCTTGCAAATTACCACGGTTAGTACTCATTACAAAATACACCGGTATTGCCATTCCAAATATGGTAAACATGGCTGCTGTATCGGTTTGAAACACCAGCTGTAACTCTTTGGCAAAAACTACGATAGCACTTCCCAATACCATCCCACAAACTGTAGCCTTTTTATAGGCCTTTTTAATAAAGATAGCTTGTTGTGATGGCTCGTATTCGGTGATAAATTTGGCCACTGCGAGTTGAAAAGTCATGGCTATAAAAGACAGTACCAACATCAGGGTAATCAATATAGCTGCATCGGCAAAGGCCTTAGGTCCTAATATTCTGCCCAAACCCAAATTATAGAAGTAGTTTCCTGCATTTACAATGAGGGCACTACCCATAAATATTTGCTCTGAAGTTAGCCTGAATTGACGTAATTGTGATAGGGCAATCATCATATCTTAATGTCTATATAATTGAATGACCGGTTTGTCAATTCTTTTGTAAGCGACACTCATATGATCCAGACGATCACTATGATTGGCATTGTAAACGATGCGTAATGCTTTTTTGTTATTGATAAGTGTAAGTCCCATACTGTTGGATTTTTATTGCGCTACAAATATCATGGCTATTGGATGTCACAGGTGGTATAATTCGATGAGTTGAATTTTACTGTAGGTGAATGGTAGGCTATGCTCTTTTAAGGAAAATAAACGCAGCCGTAAAAAATGTAAGCGTTTCACCCACGTAGTAGGAGCAACTCATACGGTTGTAATCCCGATGACAGGGGTATGCCAAACCCTTCCCTCCTTCAATCGACCAAAAGTGTAGACGAACTGCAACTATCCTCAGATTGAATCTGCTTACCCTCCACCTAACTTGCACTTGTAAAATAACAAGGATGAGAACAGCAATAATTACTATAATAATTTTAATGAGTGTCACTCTAAAAGCTCAGGATATGTCTTCTGGATTTGCCTTATTGGAAACTGGAAACTACAAGGCCGCTCAATTCTTTTTTGAAAATATCTTAAAAGATCATCCAGAAAATAAAACAGCCCGACTTTGTTATGGACGCGCCGTAGGTCTTAATGGGAATAGCAAAGAGGCAAAATCTTTATTTACAGCGCTTAAGACAGCATATCCCAACGACTTTGAGGTAGGTTTGAATTATGCAGAAGCATTGCTTTGGGATCAAGACTACAGCAGTGCCAAAATGGCCTACCAAGAACTCCTTGTTCAAGACAGTACGAACTTTTCTGCCTTGCTAGGCTATGCCAATACGTTGTCCAATCTCAAAGAGTACGACTTGGCCATCAACTATGTAACCCGCGCACTAAAAGTAAAGCCTGCCAATGCCAATGCCATGACCTCAAAAAAATTCATGTTTTTAGGAAAAGCGTCGCAATTGGCTTCAAAAGAAGATTATGACCCAGCCATTAAATTATTGCGCTCACTACTACTCACAACCCCCTCTGATCAAGACCTAAAAGCTGCATTGGCAAACATATACATCGCCCAAAAAGACTTCTCAAAAGCGAGAGAAACCTTTAGCACACTCACAGATAGTCTAAATTCTTTTGTGGGCTTATCACTCGTTGCCCATCTTCAAAAAAACGATAGCCAGGCACTAAATTTTGCAGAGAAAGGGCTCGCTTTCGCGAAAGCTGACACGACCCAATACCTCTTGGCACAAGAACGATATATACAAGCCCTAATCTGGAAGGGAAAGTATCGTCAAGCGCAAAAGGCTATTGCTGCGCTCTCAGAAGTATTTCCAGATAATTCTAGAATTGCCGCGCTAAAAGCTACCCTAGGCATGTATACGGGTAGGTTTACCAAGAGTATCGCCGTCTATCAATCGATACTCAAACAAGACAGTACTTCTTTTGACGGAAACCTAGGGATTGCCAATGCCTATAGGGCTCAAGGCAATCTCAAACTCGCAAAGGCCTACGCCCGTAAAACACTTGTGTTTTACCCCAATCAAAAAGATGCAAAAAGTTTGCTTCAAACGCTAAATAAAGAAATGGCTCCTGTGATAGAAACCCTGGGAGCATTTACCTCTGACAACGGAGACAATCAAGCCTATAGTTCAGGGTTACGAGCACATATTTCAATTTCAGATCGTTTTAAATCGAGTTTCTCGTATCAGTATCGCACTACAGAAAACAAAACGACAAACACCATGGCTTATAACACCTCAGCCAGTCTTGGTGCACAATACCGCCTGGTTAACAATACTTGGGTTGCTGGCAATCTCGGTTTTATTAAAGCAAATGCAGTAAGTAACGATTATACCGATCTCAATGGATCTTTATTTGTCAAATCCAGACCGCTACCCCTACAATATCTCGAGCTGGGTTACAGCCGCAGCTTACAAGATTTTAATGCAGCCCTGGTAGACAAAAAGATCTTTATGAATAATTACACCCTCAATTACAATATGGGCACCAATATTAACTTGGGATGGTATACAGGGCTAATGCACACCCAACAAACCGATGGTAATACACGTAATTTGCTGTTTAGCTCTTTGTATTACACCTTTACCAAAAGCCCTGGGCTTAAAGGTGGAATCAATTTTCAATACCTCAGTTTTAAAAACCAAGTCCCTACGCTTTACTTTAGCCCTTCGCGCTATCGTGCTACAGAAGTTTTTTTGGATCTCACTGGCCAGACAGGATCTTGGTCATACAGTGCCAATGCCGCGGCAGGTCTCCAGATGGTAGAACGCGAAAAAGCGACCACCCTATTTAGATTAGAGGCCAAAGTACACTGCGCCATCTCTGAGCGCTTTGTATTAGGCGGCTATGGCAAATACAGTAATATTGCCTCTGCTACTGCTGTTGGCTTTGAATTTATGGAGGTAGGTTTAACCTTGAGGTGGCAGCTAAAGAAAACAGCCTTATTTTCATTAGATTAGGTAAACCTGTACTAGGTGCTACCTGTTGAAAAGCCTCTTAAAAAGGGGCAACCCTTAATTATCAGTGTTTCTAAATTCCGGACAACTGCCTGGCCTGACGTTGTAGATAGACTAATCATCTTCTCATGATGTTTACCTTGAAAAATAAGCCTGTAGTATGAATCTATCGGCAGGCGCTATAGCATAGGTATAATATTGCGTTTACCCTCTCATTCTCAGTTAATCCTTACCGTATCATATCGGATAAGTTCTTAAGAACATAGATCTGCGATCACGGTAGGTATAATCGCTCTAAGTTGATACTTGATTAGGGCACTTCCCTATTTCAAGCCATGTCAAAACCTCAGTGGAGTCATGATTGCTTCAAAAACGTACAACACAATAAAACCGAGTACTTTTGAATAAACCAACTTGAATCGATTCTTGGGGCTGCTATTTAAAAGAAATGACGGCCTTTTTCTTTCGCTTCAAAACCAAGACTGGCAGCTTGTATTTCGTTTTATTGACAATACTGAGAAGATTAGCAGCTTTTATTTTGCCTAGCCTTTGGCTGGTAAGGATGTACTCGTCGTAAATGATTTGTAGCGTAGTCCTTATTGGGTCAGAATAATATTATTTTCTATAGCCGTCATTGCTACATTCAAGGCGGCTTTTTTAAGATCTATTACAATAAAAACGCATGACACAATCAATCGGATGGCAAAATCTCTTGATATAAGTCTATTTTAAAAAAAAGCCACCACCGCTTAGGGTGATGGCCAACCATCATTATCAAAGAAATCATTACTTTGATATAAAAAACTTGCCGCTATAGCGTGTACCCTTTGAGGCTTCTATGGTATATAGGTATAATCCGCTCTGAACATTGGGAGCCTGATAAGGTAACGATTTTCCATCGGCTGTAGCGACAACCTCTTGTACATCAACAACGCGACCTTGAAGATCAAAAACCGTTATTTGAGCCCTAGTGATAGCCGTAGGTAACCTAATAGTAGTTTGAAGAACAAAAGGGTTAGGATAATTACGTAGAATCACCGCGGTATCGTCTGTAGGGGCACTTGCGACATCTTGGATTGAAGAGAATCTCAAATCTTCTATAGCAACCTCCTTTTCTTCTATAGTACCATTGGTAGCATAAAGGGTAAACACCACCGAAACGAGATCATCTAATTCAAGTATCGTTTCTAATGGGCTTTTAAATTGCGTCAAGGGCAAACTTACTTCCTGGCCATCTCTAGTTAATGCAAGCCTGGTCTTAAACTGATCCTCCCACTGAGAAATACTCTTTTTAATGAGCGTGATTTCCATAGTGCCTAAACCTTTGGCATTAAAGCGTAACGCATTAAATTGGCTCACATCCACGGCTTGAAAACGAGGCGTCAAAGCTCTGTAAATTCCTATGGCAGTACTTGTACTACCCTTTAAGGCGATATTTCGTTCTAAGGGCAAGCTATTGTTCTCAAAATTTGTAGTATTAGCACTTACTTCAAATCGATTAATGGTGGTGTTGGGCTGAGCATCATCTACACCCCAAGGGCCATCAGACAGAAATAAGTCATCAGGTGTTTGTATGCCATCACCAATTCTGAATCCAATATCAAATAATCGAGATGTAGGTATTGTAATTTCTGAGATATAGTCTGGGGCTATAGGTAGTAGTCGAGAAATAGTTTGTGTTTCGCTTGTCTCTGTGGTTCTAATTCCTGCATCTAAAGTAAGATTTTGGGTCGCATTGGTGTTGACTATTTCCAAATACAAGGCGCCATTTTTATAGTTGCCCTTCTTGACAAAAACCGGAGGTGGACTAGATAAATTGTAACCAGAAATTGGTTTTTGCACTTCTAATAGTGCTACAACACTTTCTCCCAAGCGATGCAAATCATCTATAGAATTGGCCCATATTTGAAAATTATAAAAGCTGGTCTCTGCCTGATACTTATCCAAGTTCCAATGACTCTCTACACCAAATGAGGATCCGTTATTGGTTACTTTTGCCGACAGGCTAAGTACAAATTCTACACTCCCATCTGTGTTTTTGATCAAGGATTTGATAAAGGTTTGTCCATTAATATCTATGGTTGACACCGATAGTAATGCAGCACCTAATAATCTGTCGCAAATGTATTTGGTATGTTCATAAACTCCATGGTCTGTTTTAAGAGCTAATATGCTTGCTACGGCCAACTCGTCTCGTATGTAATCAACAGCAAAGACTTGGGTAGCATTAGTAATTGCGATAAGGTCTATAGGAGTTGACTCTACTACATAATCTTCGTCTATTTCGTCCAATGGGATGAAATCTTGAAGATGTATGCTAGAAGATTTGTTTGCATAGGACGACCCTTTTTCTATCAAAGGTGCTAAATCACGTTCAAAACTATAATTGTTCTTTGCGCGATTGTAATTGCGTTGAGCGATAGCCGAAGACAGCCTGTTATTACTCTCCAAACCGCCTTGATCACCAGAAGATGCTTGAGGGTCTATGGTATCACAACTGCCATAACCAGAACACGATGGGTCCTGGCAATCTATAAGACCATCGCCATCATCGTCTATACCGTTATCACAAATTTCTTGAGGTACTGGTGCTGTAGGACAACGTGCTCCGTCATTACTCGCACTTGAAGGACCAAAGGCAAAGAGATTAGAGTCTATCGCAGACGATCCAGTCAAAGCCTGTACACTTTGAATGACATAAATAGTCCCTGTTTGATTAGCAGAGACGTAAAATCGTCCAGAAGCATCAAAATATACCGCACCATAGGTATAGTTGAGCCCCGATAAAATGGGCACTTCTCCCAAGGTAGTTACTTCACCGTTTAACGGGTTGATACGATATAAGATGTTGGAGTTTTTCGCTACAGCATACAATTGATTGTCTACCGCATTAAAGGCCCAGTCATGAATATTAATGCTTTGAGAAAGACTCGCTGTCTCGATCAATTCGAGATAGGTAGCTGATGATGGATCTACATCTACGATATAGTAAGTAGCCCCGCCCGCTTTCACATAATACTGGCCAGCTGTATTGATATCACCCACATAGCGATTGCCAGAAGGAAGCGCATCAATGGTATAGGTGGTGGTCGTAAAATTTTTTCCTATACGTACGATTGATCTTGATGGAGACGACAAACTACCCCATATAAATCCATCTGCAGGATTATACGCCGCTGCATTTATATTACCACTAGTTATGTTTGAAGCGGCCAGTATAGCATTACCCGATGCAAGATCGATGGCATATACATCATTGTATTGAAAGAGGTAGGCGCTGTAGTCGCAATTAAAGGGTACATCTTGAGCCTTGCTTTTTATAGGTATTAGGATAAAAAGAAGTGCAAAAATTGATAGCCTTACTGTATTGTTTTTTAGTTTCATGTCGCTTATATGTACGTTATATAGCGACAAATTTAGCCCGATCTCTGGCTCCCCTTAAGACATTTCGATTTTTGCCGTATTCTACCAGATAGGTGGTACTAAAGTATAGACCAATGGGAAGTGCTTGGTTATAAAAGATTCAACCGTTTCATCAATTCAGGTCTATTAGATCTACTTATCGGAATGACATCACGCGCTATAAGGACACTGTTATCTTCAATATCTATGATCTTTTTAAAATTGATGATAAAGGATCGATGTACTTTGAGAAAAGAACTTTCTGGCAGTTTTTCTTCAATTTTTTTTAAGGTAGAGTGCACCGTGTAATTTTTATCTTCAGTTTTAATAAGGATATAGTCTCCTTTTGCCTCAATGAGATAAATTTTGCTGAATTCTATTTTGATCAGTCTACGATCAATATTGACATACAGCTCCTTCTCTGAGGGAGACGGGGCTGGTGTTGCCAGATCAGCATTCGATGCAGTTATTGAAGCCGTCTTTGCCTTAAAACTCTTAACCTTTTCGGCCGCTTTAATAAAACGGGGTAGGGTGATAGGTTTGACCAAATAATCTACGATACAATCGTATTCAAAAGCTTCGATAGCAAAGTTGCGATCTGAGGTAGTCAAGACAATCTTAGGCGGGTTTTTTAAGGTATCGATAAAGTCAAAACCTGTAAAATCAGGCATATGAATATCCAAGAAAATGACATCCACTTTATTCTTGTTGAGGTACTTTATCGCTTGGAGCGCATTGGGAAACTCATCTACTACCCGCAAGCCATCTACTTGTTCACAAAGGTGAGCAACAATAGCTCGTGCAGCGGCTTCATCATCTACGATAATACAATTCACAATTTGAGGTCTTTTAAATAAACATTAGCAATTTACGTATTATAAATCACTAATAAAATCTACACACTGCTCAAGGATCTTTTCAAATTGAGCACGCAACCTGCTATTTCCGTGTTTTAATTCTTCTTCGTAGGCGATAGCGAGTTCATAAGCTTGTTCGAGACTTAATATGCCCAGTTTGTGTTTGATTTTGTGTACGTCTTCGGCCGCTTTCGCGAAAGCGGAATCACGCATATGACCTTGGTATATCTTGAT
The DNA here is from genome assembly GCA_002712765.1 of Cytophagaceae bacterium. Lineage (GTDB taxonomy): Bacteria > Bacteroidota > Bacteroidia > Flavobacteriales > Flavobacteriaceae > Dokdonia. Next base: position 35,681 of record PAUP01000041.1, read on the forward strand.
TTCTTCGGGCAACTCTTCTTTAACCACTGCGATTAACTTGTCCTGAAATGCAGCATCTCCTCCTGATAATTCGATGATGTAGTTTAAACTTGGTCGTTCCATATTAAAGCGTATCTGGTAAGGTAAAAAAGAAACGAGTGCCTACACCCTCCTCACTTTCAAGCCATATGTTACCCCCGTAAAAATGCACTATTTTTTTTACGATAGACAATCCTATACCCGTACTAGTCGAATTGTTCTCTAACTTCTGAAAAATCTCAAAAATTTTATTAAAGTAGGAAGGGTTGATTCCCTTACCATTATCTGACACTATAAAATGACCCTCGCCTCCATCGTTTTCAAATTGTATCTCTATATGCCCCTGAGGCTTGTCTAAATTGACTATGGCGTTGGTTAGAAGATTTTGAAACAGTTGCTGTATTTTAAAGCGATCTGCGGTGATGGTGGGTAACTTTTGAACCTCTACGCTTATGTGGTGGGGAGGTCGCAATACCCCCACAATTTCATCGAGCAAAAGGTTCAAATCTATAGGCCGTTGTTTACTCAAGTCTCTATCTATAGAAGAGTAATGCAGTATCCCGGTAATCAAGGCTTCCATTTTCTCAAGATGCTTCCCAATATGATCTATTTCCTGCACTCCTTTGGCCCCTAAAGCCTCTTTGTAATCTTCTTTTAACCAGCTCAATAGGGCCTCAATACTACGCAGGGGCGATTTCAAATCATGAGAAACCATATGGGCATAATCACTGAGCTCTTGATTTTGCGCCTCCAAATCTTTAAGTAAATTTTCCTGTTCTTTAAATGCGTTACAGGCTTTGAGATGCACACAAAACTTATCAATAACGGGTTGGATTTGTGCCATATCCCTACTAGAAATATTGTCCTTTTTGGAATACAAAAACAAATATCCCTGTTCTTTAAGTGAAAATATAGCTAGTCTTCCTTCTTCTAAGGTAATAGGTGTCAATTCTTGCAAGTGGTCAAAGCTTTTCAAGATAAGGTGATCGTTTATGTCATCCAACATCTCAAAATCTTTTATCAATACCCTAGGTTGTGGTTTATTGCCAATAGGTATGGCATAAGTGGTTAGAAGTTGGGCATCCTGCTTTTCAATAATCCAGGCCGCATTCAAATTTTTGCGTTTGAGTAATAAGGTCAAAAATAAGTCACAACTTTTCTTGTATTCGAGAGTTTGGCCTATTGCCATACCATACTCGTGCAGCTGTAAAATATCAAGAATATGATGCTCTGTTTTCATTATTCGAACAAACCTACTACGGTAGTTTTATTATAAAATTCTAAAAAACCTTCTCCATAGGAAGAAATCTCACCTAAGGTAAGTGCACCTCCTATTGAAACCTCAGGAAATGCCTCTTTAATCGTTGAAGTTATTGCTTTTAATTCACGGTCAAAATCTTCTTCTAAAAACAAAATCCTAGAGATACAATCTATGATTATTGCCTTTTTTGGAGCACTCGCCTGGGTAACGCTGTCATAGGTCGCCGTGCGCGCTGCCTCTATTAAGGATGTCGTATTACCGTGTAAAATATCGACCAGCATATTGTCTTCTAATTCACCTACACACACCAACTCCTGTTGCTCGTTGAGCATTAAAGGATCCCTTACGACACACTCAGCATCTTCTTTTAATATTCCAAATGGGTACCCCTTGGCAATATCAAAGAAATTATCATCTGTAAACACTCGACCAGAATGAGTTTCTACGATTTGTCTATACACCTCAAAAGGATTCTTCCAATTGATCTCTTTTATGATATTACCATCGGCTTTTGTGACTATAAATGGACCTCCTACTTTTTTCCAGCCATGTCTTACCCCTATTCTCGATGCCATCTTAAGAATAGCTACTACGGCTGCATCTTTAAAAATACCTTCGTTAGTAAAGACACAAGGCTTTTGTTCTAGACTAAGACTTCCAGCTCCTCCCCCCAAATAGTTGGTTTGCATGCCGTATTTGATATACAGCGCGCTGAGATAGTTAGAAATATTTGAGGTTAACCCATCCACATAGGTAAATAGACTGTAGTCGTTATTGGGGTTAAAATCAAAATCAGGAATATCAAATACGGCCGTACTAATACCTTTTATTACAAATAGTGACTCCAGATTATCTAGCGTATTTATTACTATACCCTTATCCAAAATGGTATTACCATGTATCACTTTTGGAAAAAGCCCTCCCATAAATGGAATACCTGCCTCCTTTAAGGCCTTAACCAAGTGCTCAAGATCAATCTCGGTGTGTTCTGCGATAGTAATGAGTGCCGCTTTGTCTTTGACATGACTAGATATGGCGGTCACTATATCGGTTATGGTGGTCTTTGTAATGAGCATATTATTTTTTTAGGGTAAAATAAAACGTAGTTCCTTCACCTGGCGTACTATCAAGCCATATATCACCTCCGTGCATTTCGACAATTTTTTTTACGATAGAAAGACCAATCCCGGTAGAGTCTTTGTGTTTATTTAGCGATTGAAATATTTTAAAAACCTTATCGTGGTACTCCTTCTCAATGCCAATACCATTATCACGAACCCAAAAGGTAAATGTTTGATCATTTTGAGTCCAATCAATTTCGATCAAACCTCGGGCTTTGTCGCAATAGCGTATCGCATTACTTAATAAATTCTGAAACAATTGCTGAATCTTAACTCGGTCTGCCATTAAAACAGGCATGGGCTTTTTTAGTGTAATCTCGATATGATCTGGGCAGTGAAGTAAGGTTTGTATGTCTTCTAGCACTTGGTTGAGATCAACTTCGGATTTTGCTGTAGATTCGCCTAAACTAGAAAAACGCAAGACATCCGAGATAAGTTGCTCCATTTTTTCTAAAGTAATCTCTATCATAGCTAGATGCTCTAGAGTCTGCGTATCTAGTTGCTCCTGATTGTCGTCTTTTATCCAATTTACCAAGGCGTTGATACTACGCAGCGGGCTTTTGAGATCGTGAGAAACCACATGAGCATACTCCTCCAATTCATCATTACTCTTCTCCAATTTTTTAAGGAGTTGTTCTTTTTGAATTTCTAGCGTTTTAAGATCTGTAATATCCAGATGAATCCCGATAGAACCTACTACTTGCCCATTTATATTATAATTAGGAGCACCGCTTATAAGCCAATGTCGCAGTTCTCCTGTCTTGGTACGTCCTGTGACTTCATAAGAATTTGACTCACCTTTTAATCTATTTTGATTCTCTTGTGACAGCTTCACTCGAGATTCTGGGGTGAGCAGTAGTTCTTTACCCTTTTTTCCAAGGAGCTCTTTCTCGCTATAGCCCGATATGAGTTCAAAGCTTTGATTGACCATTTGGATCTCATCTTCCGTATTTACCTCGATAAGTCCCAAATTCATATTGGCTATGATTCTACTGTATTTTTCGCGTTCTGCTTCTATGCTTTCGCGAAATTTTCTACGCACCGTAACATCTCGATATGTCCATAAATGACCCTTATACACGCCGTCTTCCAACATGGGAATAAAGTCTCGCTCTAGTATACGACCGTCTTTTAAGATGAGTTCATCGGCCAGAACCTGTTGTTTTTTTCGCGTAAGCGTATGTATTCTATCTACAAATGCGTTTGGATCTTGAAATAGGTGTTTACTGTTTTCGGCAGCGTTTTTACAGTTTTGACCAATAAGCTGGTCTGGGGTGGCTTGAATCTCGAAAAAATCACAAAACCTTTGATTGGCTATGACAATATTGCGGTCTTCGTCTTCTAAAAGAACACCGCTCTCCAAATTTGAAATGAGCGCAGACAATCTATTCTCTGAATCAATCAGCCTTTGCTCTGCGGCTTTTTCCTTTGTAATATCTCTTACGATGCCTTGGGCTGCAATAGGCCGGCCCTCTTCGTCATAAATCATACTGGCATTAATATGAACCAGTCTCACATCCCCATTGGCCACGATAATGTCGACAAAAAAATCTGTAATTGCGCCTTGCTCAAAGAGTACGTTGAATCCTTCGGCCACTTTATCTTGTCCATTGGGATGCACAAGGCTCATCAAGTTAATCTCATCGGTTAATGTATAGCCCAAAAGTGTCTCGGCCGCCTCATTCATTTTAAGGACATCACCACTAAGGTTCATCACAACATAGGCATCGACAATGTTTTCAAATACACCCTCGAGCTCTGAGGTGGTTTGTTTTATAAGGCTTTCCAGCTTGGCGTTAGTAACTTTGAGCTCTTGAGATTTTAGATAGAGCTCTCTAGATTTGTCTTCTAGAATGCGTTCGGCCTCTTTTCTGGCAGCCTTTTCGCGAGCAAGCGCTCGCATGTACATTTGGATTTGGGGGTCATTCATCTATACGAATACTGAATTTAACCTCAGTACCATCTTGTTTTAATTTTTCTACTAATATAGTCGCTTTGGTGTCAAAATGTGCAAAGGTTTTGTTCATTAATCCGCGGCCAAAGGCATACATCGCTCTGCTCGATCGGTAAAACATCACCAAGCTAGACGCTGTTTTTGCTTCTACGGTAAAGGTAGGCAATTCTGCATCTGGATATATCTTTCTCACCTCGACATGAATGTGATTCTCGATAGAAGATAACATCTCGATGGGATCTTTATATTGTTTGAGAAAGCTGCTGTAGTTTTGCTCAATGACACTAAAAAAGTGCTCGCCGTAGACCAGTAGTAACTCATCTGTGGTCAGATCGGTTTCTTCACTCAAATTAGTCAATAGACTCAACATCTCTGCAAAACTGTAGGTACCTACTGCCGTATACACACCATTTGAAGGCAAGTCCGATTCGTTTACGATAGCATCTACCATTTCTAAACCAAACTTTTCTTCAACCAAATCGAGAAACTCGGTAAATACTATTCCTTTCATTAGGCTTTAATTAATTCGTTCATACTCCAATATTGCAGGGCAGTGCTAATTTTCTGGACATAATGATCATACTTCAAGGGTTTGATGATATACCCAGCTATCCCTATTTCATAACAG
>PAUP01000042.1 GCA_002712765.1 Cytophagaceae bacterium
CTTTTTTTTTGCACTAATGTAAAGTCGTCTCGTTTTTTAAGACTAGCTACTTATGAGAAATTCACATAAAATTATATTGTCTGCCTTATTATTTATGCTAGCTGGTTTACGTCCCGATTTTGCAGCTTTTATACCACAATGGGCAAAATTAGGGGTAGCTGCTGTATTGCTTATCGTAGGCTTTTATCTCATGTGGAAAGAGAGACAATGGTAATACGCTCTTATTCTATTTTTAGAATTTATTGCTTGATCAATCGCTCTGTAAAACTGCGACCATCAGGAGTACTTCCTTTGACAAAATAGATACCTGGGCTCTGGCCCTCAAGGGGTAAAGTAGTCACTAGATCTGAAGTTTGAGTGCTGTAAACCTCTTGCCCTAGCACATTATAAATGGAAAGGGTTAGCTTGTCTTGTTCTGGATTGCGCAAGGTAAAATGCGATGCTGGGTTAGGGTAGATGCTCGTTTGTAATTGCGTGTTATCGCTAACACTTAGTACATCGGTAAGGATTAAGGAAAAGGTGCCTATTTTTTCAAAAGAAAAAGGTGTGATACCCTCTAAGGTGCTAATAGCCTCGGCAGGTGTGGTGGGAGAGTTGGCAGAGGTGTAATCTACACCACTATCTGTCCCTGCATCATAAGCGTATACATCGATGCTCTGCTCATTTATCCATTCTGTACCATCATACAATAAATGACTGTCCAATGCGACAAACCAGTCTGGACTAGGTGCAATCATAGACAATACGGTAACCATTGGATGCGCTTGTGTAAGAGCTATATCGATGTCTATACTGCCTAGGGCATCGTCTATATCACCAGCCTGAAAGCCTTCTTGAGCGTTGCCGGCAGTTACAGCGGCTTCTACTTCTTGCAGAAATACATTGGCATTGCCAATTTCTGCAATATTTTGAACGCCTTGACTTGCCGGAGCTCCCATACTTAAAAAGTCGACCTGATCACTGTGAATAGCGACAACAAAAGGAGACCAATGTGCTTGACTGGGAAGACTACCACTACTATGCGGATGGGTTTGTTGACTCCAATTGCTGGTAAAACTAAGGCGGTATTGCGCAATTTCTTGAGCAGTGCTAGTAAGAAATGTCACTGTTATCAACAGACATAAAAGTAGGATTTTAGAGCGCTTCATCTTCGTTATCTTTTGTAGTTATTCTCTTGTAAAAGTACCGTTTTTTTATCAGTTTTGAGGATGTTTGAAACCCTGCTCGCTTTTGTTGGAGCCACCGCCATACTCGCCTTGTCTCCTGGACCTGACAATATTTATGTACTCGCCCAGAGTATTGCCAACGGATCTAAAGCAGGATTGGCTACCACTGCAGGTTTAATTTTAGGTTGTATCGTACATACTACCTTGATCGCTTTTGGCGTTTCAGCCTTGCTTACAACAACACCTACGATATTATGGGGTATAAAGTTTTTTGGGGCAGCTTATTTGCTCTATTTGGCCTATAAGGTTTGGCAAAGCGATAGCGAGGTTGCCTTAACTCAAGGAGCACCTAAAAAGAGTTATAAAGCCTTGTTTAAGCAAGGGGTGATTATGAATGTACTCAACCCCAAGGTTACTTTATTTTTTCTCTCTTTTTTTCCTGCGTTTATCTGGGATCAACAAGCCAATACTGTAGGGCAATTTTATATTTTAGGTTTTGTTTTTATGGGTACTTCTTTAGTCATATTTAGTGGTTTTGCGCTCTTAGCGGGCAGTATTTCTAATGGATTACAGCAGTATCAAAATGCAGGATTGGTTTTGAAATGGGTACAAATTATTGTCTTTGTGGGCATTGCCATCTTTATACTTTTCCCATGATACTTCTTTTAGTTATGCCTATTTTTACCTTGTGAATACAGCCGTTAAAATAATCGAATGTCCTCGGGATGCCATGCAGGGAATCAAAGATTGGATTCCTACTTCAGAAAAAGTCCAATACATACAGTCGTTGTTGCGATGTGGCTTTGATACTATAGATGTAGGCAGTTTTGTTTCGCCTAAAGCGATACCACAAATGAAAGATAGCGCCCAGGTGCTGGCTTCGCTGGATCTCAGTGCTACTCAGAGCAAACTTTTGACTATTGTGGCCAATCTACGTGGAGCGAGTGATGCTGTTAAACATGATATGGTCGATTATCTGGGATATCCTTTTTCTATTTCCGAAAATTTTCAAATGCGTAATACGCATAAGACGATTGCCCAATCTGTAGTGATACTGCAGCAAATTCTGGAGCTGGCGTCCAAACACGATAAAGAGGTGGTGGTCTATATCTCAATGGGTTTTGGTAATCCTTATGGTGACCCTTGGAATGTGGCTATCGTAGGAGAGTGGACAGAAAAATTATATCAAATGGGTGTTAAAATTGTTTCCTTGTCTGATACGGTTGGGACTTCTAATCCTGAAAATATCGATTATCTCTTTTCCAATTTAATCCCAGCTTATCCGCAAATAGAATTTGGTGCTCATCTGCATACTACTCCCACTACTTGGCACGAAAAGGTAGATGCTGCCTTTAAAGCAGGCTGTAGACGTTTTGATGGGGCTATCCAGGGTTTTGGAGGTTGCCCAATGGCCAAAGACGAATTGACCGGAAATATGCCCACAGAAAAGCTCGTCTCTTATTTCTCAAGCGTCAAAGCCAATGATAATATTAATACCATGAGTTTTGAGAGTAGTTATAATGAAGCGCTAAAAATCTTTACAAAGTACCATTAAACTTCTGGGAGATCTTTTAGTAGATCCAAGGCAATAGGCGGTAGCTTGTTTTTTGGTATCGATAATAGCTTTCGCGAAAGCGCTGTCTGAGAAATTGCTCTTCCATTTGGATTTTTATTAGAAAAACAATGATCAGTATCGCGAAGGCAGCGAGCCGCCATAGTGAAAAGTCGAAAAACAGACTGGGCAAGATCATTAATAAAACCCCTGTATACATCGGATGTCGAATTAGGCGGTAAGGACCCTTGGTAATTAGTGTTTTTGAACGCAATTCGGGCTGAATATTAAAATTTGTTATTCCCATGGTGACAAACGCCCATAAAATCAAAACAAATCCAAGAGCAAGAAGTACAAGCTGCCACATCTCAGGCCCTAGGAGCCCTATAAGGGTAAAATAGACCAAAAGTGCTAATTGGGTCAATACCAGAAATAACGATTTTGCAGACATCGGCAGTCTTTTTGGCTTCGTAAATGTAGTGTATTCTTAAAAGTTTTTAAAAGCGGTAAACAAAGCATTACGCATAAAAAAAGCCACTTTTTTAAAAGTGGCTTTGGTTATTTTATTAAAATCCTACCCATCAAAGCGATACTCGTCATTATCGGCAAGATCGGCAGCGATTTGATTACGCAAAGCAATCACATTAGGCTGATTTTGATATTTGGTAAAACGTTTAAGTCCCATAAGCATCATACGCTGCTCATCACCTTCGGCAAAAGAAACGATGGCCTCTTTGGCTTTGGTTTGAATAATATCAACAGCTTGGAACAAATATAATTTGGTCATCGCGATTTGCGTCGCTTGAGATTCTTCACCATAGCGCTTGGCGTTCTTTTCGGTACGTAAAATGGCGCTTTCAGACATATAAATCTCGATCAAAATATCGGCGGCAGACATTAACAATTGTTGGTGTTGTTCTAATTCGGTACCGTATTTCTGTGCTGCGGCCCCAGCTACCATTAAGAACACTTTTTTGAGTTTGCCTAAAATGGCTTTCTCTTCAGAGAGTGTTTCTGAGTAATCTGGAGTCTCAAACGAAGGAATTCCCGTTAGCTCATCGGCTACAGCCATGGCAGGCCCCATAAAATCAACATGTCCTTTCATCGCCTTTTTTACCATCATCCCAACAGAGAGCATACGATTGATCTCGTTGGTACCTTCGTATATTCTTGAAATACGGGCATCTCTCCAAGCAGATTCCATAGGTGTATCTGCACTAAAGCCCATACCTCCAAAAATTTGAATCCCCTCATCGGTGGTGTTTTGAACATCTTCAGAAACGGCAACTTTAAGAATAGAACACTCAATGGCGTATTCTTCTACACCTTTTAATTCGGCCTCTTGATGACTATTCCCGGCAGCTTCGCGCATCGCGATACGATCTTCGATATTTTTTGAAGCTCTGTAGGTGGCAGATTCGTCCACATATACATTGGTGGCCATTTGTGCCAGTTTGGCCTTAATCGCACCAAAATCAATAATCGGTGTTTTAAACTGAATACGTTCTTTGGCGTACTTGATCGCCTCATCTACAACACGACGTTGCGCATCAAGACAAGCACCTGCTAGTTTGATACGTCCTACGTTAAGTGCATTCATCGCAATTTTAAAACCATTACCACGTGTTGACAGCATATTTTCTACCGGCACTTTGCAATCGTTAAAAAATACCTGTCGGGTAGAAGAGGAGTGAATACCTAGTTTTTTCTCTTCATCACCCATGCTTATCCCATTTGAGGGATCGTTTTCTACAATAAACCCAGTGATATTTTTATCATCTTCTATTCGGGCAAAAACGATAAATAGGTTACAAAAACCAGCATTAGAAATCCACATTTTTTGTCCTGAGAGTAGGTAGTGCGTTCCATCTTCAGATAAGACGGCTTTTGTCTTACCAGAATTAGCGTCAGACCCCGCTCCAGGTTCTGTTAAACAGTAGGCTCCAAACCATTCGCCTGTGGCGAGTTTTGGTACATATTTCTTTTTTTGTGCTTCATTTCCGTAAAGCGTTATGGGCATAGTGCCAATACCCGTATGAGCCCCAAAGGCTGTACTAAAAGATCCTGTAGCTCCAGAGATATAGTCACACACAAGCATGGTCGATACAAATCCCATTCCCAAACCGTCATACGCTTCAGGTACAGCAACACCTAATAATCCTAACTCTCCGGCTTTACGCATACAGGCCTCGGTATAGGCGTAGTCTTTTTGCTCAAAGCGCTCCCAATGTGCCCACAATTCGCGATCTACAAATTCTTTTGTGCTCTCGCGCATCATCTTTTGTTCTTCAGTAAGATCCTCTAAGGTAAACACGTCTTCGCAGTCAGTTTCTTTTACAATAAACTGTCCTCCGCGTAATATATCTTTTTCTTTTGCTTCTGTACTCATCGTATTTTGTGGTATTAAAAATGGGCTATGGTATTATCCCACATGCCATTTGATAGGTGATTATATTATTTTAAAAATTCAAAAATTCCAGCAGCGCCTTGGCCAGTTCCTACACACATAGTCACCATACCGTATTTACCCTGCATGTCGCGTTTGCGCATTTCATCAAAAAGTTGCACCGATAATTTGGCTCCTGTACAGCCTAATGGATGGCCAAGTGCAATAGCTCCTCCATTGACATTGACAATATCTGTATTCAAATCCAATTCGCGAATCACAGCAATAGACTGAGAAGCAAAAGCCTCGTTGAGTTCTATAAGCTCTATATCACTTTGTTTTAATCCAGCCTGATCTAATGCCTTAGGAATTGCTTTTACAGGACCTATACCCATAATACGAGGTTCTACACCGGCAGCAGCATAGTTGACAAGACGAGCAATAGGTTCTAGATTGAGCTCTTTTACCATGTCTTCGCTCATCACCATTACAAAGGCGGCTCCATCACTCATTTGTGAAGAATTTCCAGCAGTAACACTACCTCCTGCAGCAAATACGGGTCGGAGCTTGTTTAATACCTCGATGCTGGTGCCTTTTCTTGGTCCTTCATCTTTGGTCACGGTATACTTCTTTGTCGCCTTTTTACCGTTTGCATCAACATAAACCTGTTCTACCTCTATGGGTACAATTTGATCTTGAAAACGATCTTCGGCTTGGGCCTTTAAGGCTTTCATATGCGAATTATAGGCAAACTCATCTTGGTCTTCTCGAGACACATTAAATTGCTGGGCTACCGCTTCGGCTGTATTTCCCATACCCCAATAGTAGTCTTCATGTCCATCCTGAACCACATCATAATTGAGTTCTGGCTTAAAGCCTGTCATTGGAACGGCACTCATACTTTCGGCACCACCAGCAATGATACAATCGGCCATACCCGCTTGAATTTTCGCAGTAGCGATACCAATGGTCTCAATACCCGAAGAACAAAATCTGTTAACAGTAACTCCAGGAACATCTACAGAATTTAGTCCCATCAAGGAGATCAAGCGTGCCATATTTAATCCTTGCGAACCTTCAGGCATGGCGTTACCCACAATGACATCGTCAATTCGTTTAATATCAAAATCTGGCAGCTCCTTCATCATATGTTGGATGGTTTCTGCAGCCAGCTCGTCGGTTCGCTTAAAGCGAAAAACTCCTTTTGGGGCCTTTCCTACGGCGGTTCTGTATGCTTTTACTATATATGCTGTTTTCATCTTTTCTTTTTTGATCATTGCAACTCTAATGGGTATTGAATATCAATGCGCCATTAAAGCAGAAATTAGTTTCTTAATGGTTTCCCTTTCTTTAACATATGTTCGATACGCTCTAGCGTTTTGCGCTCTGTGGTGAGCGACAAAAAGGCCTCTCTTTCCAGATCGAGCAAATATTGTTCAGACACCCGCGTAGGTTCAGATAAATCACCTCCAGCCATAACATAAGCTAGTTTATTGGCAATTTTCTTGTCGTGTTCTGAAATATAATGACTCGCTTCCATACTATCGGTACCTACTAAGAACATCCCAAGGGCTTGTTTACCCAATACCAATACATCTTTTCGTTTGACGGGTTGGGTATATCCAGCATCGGCTAGGAGTTGTGCATGGGCTTTGGCAGTGGCGATCTGACGATCTCTATTTACCACTACGATATCTTTGCCTTTTTGCATAAGACCTAAATCAAAAGCTTCGTGCGCAGAGGTAGAAACCTTTGCCATACCAATAGTTAAGAAATACTCCTGTAATACGTTGAGTTCTACATCTCCTTTTTTGAAAGTATCAGAAGCGCGCAGGGCCATTTCTTTAGAACCACCACCACCAGGAATAACACCAACGCCAAATTCGACAAGCCCCATATAGGTTTCGGCGGCGGCTACAACCTTATCGGCATGTAGTGACAATTCACACCCACCACCTAAGGTCATACCATGTGGAGCCGAAATCGTAGGAATCGCAGAGTAGCGCATACGCATCATTGTATCCTGAAAATACTTAATAGCCATATTGAGCTCGTCGTATTCTTGCTCTACGGCCATCATAAAAATCATCCCAATATTAGCACCTACAGAAAAGTTGGTACCTTGATTGCCTACCACCAGACCAGCAAAATCTTTTTCGGCTAGATCTATGGCTTTATTAATGCCAGAGAGTACATCCCCTCCAATGGTATTCATTTTACTTTGGAATTCTACATTGAGGATACCATCGCCAAGATCTTGAATGGATACTCCAGAGTTTTTAAAGACCTCTGTAGTCTTGCGAATATTATCCAAGATAATAAAGCTATCCTGACCAGGCACTTTGGTTTGTGACTTCGAAGGAATATCATAATAATAAGTGGCGCCTTCTTTTACAGTGTAAAAACGCTCATTACCACTATCCAACATTTGTTGTACCCAGCTGGCAGGTTCGAGACCTTCTGCTTCCATAAGCTCGATACCTTTGTTTACGCCAATGGCATCCCATATTTGGAAGGGGCCATGTTGCCAGCCAAATCCAGCTTTCATCGCGTCATCAATTTTGTATAACTCATCGGTTATTTCAGGAATACGATGTTGCACATAGGCAAAAAGGTGAGCAAATGAGGTGCGGTAAAAGGCGCCTGCTTTATCTTTTCCGTCAACTAAAACCGAAAAGCGATCGGCTACGGTATCGATATTCTTGGTTAGTTCTAGCGTAGCAAATTTGGCTTTTTGAGCCGAGCGATATTCCATACTATCCAGATCTAACGATTGGATTTCTTTAGATCCATCCTCGTGAACCACTTTTTTATAGAAGCCTTGCCCGGTTTTGGATCCTAACCATTTATTGTCCATCATGGTTTTGATAAAATCGGGTAGGGCAAATAGGCTATTGCGCTCGTCTTTTGGGCAATTCTCTGCAATACCATTGGCCACGTGTACCAAGGTATCTAATCCTACGACATCTACAGTTCTAAAAGTAGCAGACTTTGGTCTGCCAATAACAGGTCCAGTTAATTTGTCTACCTCTTCTATAGTGAGCCCCATATCTTTTACCGTGTGGAACAAACTCATAATAGAGAAAATTCCAATGCGATTACCAATAAAAGCAGGTGTATCTTTTGCTACTACCGAGGTTTTACCTAGATATTGCTCGCCGTAATTATTGAGAAATGCTAAAACCGAGTCATCAGTTTTTGGGCCAGGAATGATTTCAAAAAGTTTTAAGTAGCGGGCTGGATTAAAAAAGTGTGTTCCGCAAAAATGCTTTTGAAAGTCTTCACTGCGGCCTTCACTCATAAAATGAATAGGGATACCCGAAGTGTTTGAGGTGATAAGTGTCCCAGGCGTACGGTGCTTTTCTAGATTCTCAAATACCTGTTTTTTGATATCCAAACGTTCTACCACCACTTCGATTATCCAATCTACATCCTTAACTTTAGCGATATCATCTTCTAAGTTTCCAGTAGTAATGCGACTAGCAAATGCCTTTTTATAAATAGGAGAAGGCTTACTTTTTAAAGCAGTAGCCAAGGCATCATTCACTAGGCGATTTCTCACTACCTTGTCTTCTAAGGTTAGTCCCTTAGCTTTTTCTTTATCATTGAGTTCTCTAGGAACTATATCTAATAGTAGTACGTCTACACCTATATTGGCAAAATGACAAGCGATACCGCTTCCCATAATTCCACTTCCGATGACGGCTACTTTTCTAATTCTACGTTGTGCCATATTACTTGAGCATTGTTTCTTCTTGGTTATATATTTTTTTATTCTGTATCAGGTCATTAATTGTTTCAATGACCTCGTAAAAATGTCCGATTTTCTCTTCAGAGATGCTTTGACGTACAGCCGTATTAAAAGTTAAGACTCTATCTTTTGAATAATCTCTCTTTTCTAGACCAAAAGGGGTGAGGTGTATCAAAACACCACGACCGTCGGCAGGATTTGGTTTGCGTACGATCAATCCCTTTTCTTCCATAGTTTTGAGTGTACGTGATAAGGAAGTGGCTTCCATACCCATGCGCGGACCAAGGGCTGTTGATGGAGTGCCTTGATCTGGATCTATACTTAAAAGTGCAAATCCAACCGCCATCGTTACATCAAACTGTGCGGCTTGCTCGTTGTACATTTTCATAACCGATTGCCATGTGGCTCTCAGACAGTAATCAATCGTTTTATCTTTCATATAATCTGCTTGCGAAAACATGGTAAATATACCAAAATTTATTATGCACGCATAGTACTACGAAAAGTTTTTTGACAACTATTTGCAAGTTAGTGTATTACGCTTACGCGAAATTAGTTATAAATACAATTCAACAAGAGCTTAGGACATTCGAATATGAATGCAAAGCGTTGAAACAGCCCAGCCAATCTTGACTATATATAGCAAAGAAGACCTGTGTCTTAAACTAATCGTAAGGCTTCCTTTTTACTAAGGGGTGAGAGGGTGTGTTTAGCAACAAATTGTTGAACCGCTTCAGGATTGGTCTTACTGTAGGTGCGCAGCGCCCAGCCAATGGCTTTTTTGATAAAAAAAGCTGTACTGTTTTTGTGAATAGCGCAGAGTGCAAATAATAGATCGGCGTTGGTTTGTGATTTATATTCAAGTTGAAAAAGAATGGCAGATCGATTTAACCATAAATGATCGGCATCACTGTATCTTTGAATGATAGGGGCGACCTGATCGGGAAATTGTAGCAAATAACTACCCAAATGATGCTTGCAAATCATATCCACACTGTCCCACCATGAGTGGGTGACAATCAGAAATTCTATACAACCAATATCTTCTCGCTCAAATTTTCCCTTGACAAAGCGCGTTACAAGCTCGACAGCACAATAATGATACTCCCTATAGGGCAGTTTGTATAAAGTTTTGGTTATAGCAAGTATGCTTTTTCGATCTAATTTGGCTTTGTGTAATTGGATTACTTCTTTAAGACCCGCTTTTCTTTGCGGAGCTTTTATCCCTAAAAATTGAAAACGATCTTTCATATAGGCGGCCATAGCAGTCGCATTTTCTGTATGAGCTAAGACCTCAAATCGTTGGGTAAGATCACTTACAAACCCCATCTTAGAAGCCTACAGCCGTATCGTCTCCTCGGCGATCGGCACCTCCTTCAAGACTGCCGTCGGGCAAAACGAGTATGCCATCTACTTTTCCAAGAATTTTAGATGCTTTTTCGTTGGGATCATATCCTTTTTGGCGCAAGCCGTCTAAAATAGCTGGATCAAAACTATTGGGCTCAAACATAATTATATCAGGATACCATTGATGATGAAATCTAGGAGCATTAACCGCCTCTTGCATCCCCATATCAAATTCGTGTACATTGAGAATGGTTTGCAATACCGAGGTAATGATCGTAGAACCACCAGGAGTACCCACACTCATCCAAAATTCTCCATCTTTTTCTACCAAAGTTGGCGTCATACTCGAGAGCATGCGTTTGCCCGGAGCGATCTCGTTGGCTTTGGCCCCCAATAGTCCAAACATATTAGGAACTCCTGGTTTGGAAGAAAAGTCATCCATTTCATTATTGAGAAAGAAGCCCAATTCTTCGACGTAGAGCTTGGAACCGTAGGCGCCGTTAAGCGTAGTAGTCACAGCGATAGCATTCCCAAATTGGTCAACAATAGAGTAGTGGGTGGTTTCTAGACTTTCGTAGCCAGGGATGTCGCCATGACTAACAGCATCAGAAGCTGTCGCCATTTCCCATGAAAACGAATCCATACGGTTTTTGGCATAGCCATCAGAGAGTAAGGTGTCTAAAGGAATATCGTTAAAATCAGGATCACCCAGATAAAAACTTCTGTCTGCATAGGCACGTCGTTCGGCTTCGGTAATGAGTTGTATGGCTTTTTCAGAATTATGGCCGTATTGCTCAATTTGATAAGGTTCTATCATTTGCATAATTTGTGCCAGACACACCCCACCACTAGAGGGAGGACTCATCGAAATGATACGCAAATTGTCATAATTAAAAACAACGGGGTCTCTCCATTTGGCTTCATAGTCTTTCAAGTCTTCTACAGTCATGATTCCTCCTTTAGACTGGAGGTAGTCTACCATTTTTTGACCCGTTTGACCGCCATAAAATTCTTGTTTTCCATTGGCAATGATGCGGTCTAAAGTTTGGGCTAAGGCTTTGTTTTTTACAGTATCACCTTTGGCGAAAGCCGTACTGTACAAAATGGAATCTCCATTGACACGGGTAAAGGTTTCTGCCAATCGCTCAAACCCTTGGGCTTGGTTTGCGGTGACGACATAGCCCTTATTGGCAAGTTCTACCACGGGCCGCAAAATTTTTTCTAGTGACAATGAGCCAAATTTTTCATGAACCGCAAAAATGCCAGCGATCGTACCAGGCACACCCACAGCCATGGCGCCTTCGGTACTCAAATTAGGAATGACTTCTCCCTTGGCATCGAGATACATGTCTCTTGAGGCTCCGGCTGGCGCTTTTTCGCGGTAATCTAAAGCACCAATATCGCCCATACCTGTGCGATATACCATAAAACCACCACCGCCTAAATTTCCAGCAAAGGGATAGGTGACTGCTAGTGCCATTTCTGTGGCGACCATGGCGTCAAAGGCATTTCCACCCTGAGCCATAATCATAGTTCCTATTTTTGATGCTTCTTCACGTGCCGAGACGACCATTGCTTTTTTTGCAATGACACCAATTTCCTGCGATTGTGGAGGAACTTCCTTTTTACAACTGATAAAAACAATAAACAAAAGAAGAAGAAGACTAAGTTTTTTCATGGATGTCAAATTGATTGTGGTAAATATATCAAACTTCGAATTCTTTTCGTTTGAGCATAACAAAAGTCTGAAGTTCTTCAAAAAAAGTAGTGAATTCGGTTTCAAATAAGGTATAGTGTTGTCTTAAATCTTGTGTGGCTTGATCTATAGGGGAGCGCTGTTTTATTCTAAAACTCATATTGTACAATACTGTCTCAATGCCTTCGATGGTTGCATAGCTCAACAACCAGTTTTGCTGTATCATAGTTACCATCATTTTTTGAATACGTGGTGTGAGCAAGCCGTGATTGGCCTTTAGCATCCTGTAGAAATTATCGACATAAAGATCGAGCGGGGTAGCGTGGTAGCTGTCCCAGTTCTTGGCCAAAAAGTGATCGTATAATATATCGACAATTACCCCGCTATAGTGTCTGTATTTGGCATGAAGCCTTTTGGTACTTTGTCTAACAATGGGGTGGCTGTCGGTATAGGTGTCTATCCAACGGTGTAATAAAATCCCTTTTTGAATAGTCTCATCATATTTCAAATACTTTTTACCCTTTATGCCATCGGCCATAAAATTGCCGATTGTAAGCAAGTCGTTGTCTCCAGATAAATAAATATGCGCCAAAAAATTCATGACTACCAAGATACAGCCATCTCCTCAATAATCACTTTTATTGTCCTCATTTTATTTGAGTGCCTTATAGTTGCTCTTCTAGAGAGCGTTGTTTTACTTTTGAAAGTGATTCGCTTTAATGACTATTTACATTGGGCGTGATGAGCTTTGTGGGGTAACAATAGCAAATGGGTATTGATTTTGGTATTTTTACCCCTCCTAATACTCAAAAACAAAACTCATGACACTGATAAAGTCTATTTCAGGTATACGCGGTACCATTGGTGGCGCACCAGGCCAAAATTTAACACCTATCGATGCTGTCAAATTTGCGGCTGCTTATGGTAGCTGGCTCAAAAACGACAGAAATAAACAAACCTATCGCGTGGTCATAGGCAGAGATGCAAGAATCTCAGGATCGATGATTCAAGAACTGGTCATGAATACTTTGATTGGTATGGGAATTCACGTCATTGATCTTGGCTTGTCTACTACCCCAACAGTCGAAGTTGCTGTACCCATGGAGCATGCCGACGGTGGTATAATACTTACCGCCTCTCATAACCCTAAAGAGTGGAACGCCCTAAAACTGCTTAATAGTAAAGGAGAGTTTCTCAATGGGAAAGATGGAGAAAAAATACTCGAATATGCATCATCGGCTGCCTTTGAGTTTGCAGCCGTTGATGATTTGGGAAGTATTACTGTAAATAATGCCTATATCGATTTACACATAGAAGAAGTATTGGCACTTGATCTGGTAGATGTAGAAGCGATTAAAGCGGCTCAATTTAAAGCTGTGGTCGATGGTGTAAATTCTACTGGAGGCATAGCGATTCCTAGATTATTGGACGCTCTAGGCGTGATTCCTGTTGAGTTGTATTGTGATCCTACCGGACATTTCCCACACAACCCTGAACCGCTCAAAGAACATTTAGGTGATATCTGTGAACTGGTTGTAAAAGAAAAGGCAGATTTAGGTATCGTCGTAGACCCAGATGTTGACAGGCTAGCCTTTATAGATGAAAAAGGAGAAATGTTTGGAGAAGAGTATACCCTTGTAGCTTGCGCCGATTATGTTTTGAGCCAGATCAAGGGCAATACGGTCTCCAATCTATCCTCTTCGAGAGCGTTGCGTGATATTACTCAAAAACACGGAGGCACCTATACTGCTAGTGCAGTAGGAGAGGTCAATGTAGTGCAAACAATGAAAGACACCAATGCCGTTATTGGCGGCGAAGGAAACGGGGGTATTATTTATCCAGCATCTCATTATGGGCGCGACAGTCTAGTAGGAGTTGCCCTATTTCTCACACATTTGGCCAAAGGCAATAAAACGGTAAGCG
This sequence comes from Cytophagaceae bacterium, assembly GCA_002712765.1. Classification (GTDB taxonomy): domain Bacteria; phylum Bacteroidota; class Bacteroidia; order Flavobacteriales; family Flavobacteriaceae; genus Dokdonia. The sequence continues at coordinate 13,822 of PAUP01000042.1, forward strand.
AGCTCAGAGCGAGTTATCCTAGCTACTTTATGAGCAAACAAAAAATTGCATTAACACCTAGCTTAGACGTCGATCAATTACTCGAAAAAATAGCCCAGAAATATAGCGATGAAGACTTATCTACCATCGATGGGGTGAAGATAGATTTTGAGCATCATTGGGTGCATCTTCGCAAGTCTAACACAGAACCTATTATTAGAATCTACACCGAGGCCAGTTCGCAAGCAGCCGCAGACCGTGTTGCTAATCAAATGATTGCCACAATTAAAGAGGTTGCAGGATTGTAGAAATTGGTTATTTTTGAAGTGATAACACTTTGAAAATGAATTTCGTACAACCCAAAAAAGACAGTACCTCTCTAGAGGCTTACTTTTCTGGCTTTCGCCAAAACATCATCGGGAATGACCAATACTTTGAGTCTCCCTACGGTACTATGAAAATGGTGTATACCGATTGGACCGCCTCAGGAAGGTTATACGGTCCTATCGAAGAAAAATTGTTAAGCGATTTTGGTCCTTACGTGGCCAATACGCATACCGAAACCACCGTCTCAGGTACAGCAATGACTTTTGGGTATCACAAGGCCAAACAAATTATTAAAAATCACGTCAATGCCAATCAAGACGATGTCCTCATCGTAGGTGGTAACGGAATGACTGGTATGGTCAATAAGTTTCAGCGGATCTTGGGTTTAAAACTGCCTGAGAATATTCGTAAATTTTCTAAAATACCCGACGAGATTAGACCCCTTGTTTTTGTTTCGCATATGGAACATCACAGCAATCAGACTACTTGGTTAGAAACCATAGCCAATGTGGTGGTCGTACCTGCCAAAGCCGACGGTCGTTTTTGTTTAGACAATTTTGAACAATTGCTTAAAGAATACGAGCATCATCCGTTTAAAATAGCGTCTATCACAGCTTGTAGCAATGTAACAGGCATACAAACACCTTATCACCAAGTGGCCCAATTGATACATGCGCATGGTGGCCTATGTTTTGTAGATTTTGCCTGTAGTGCGCCTTATGTCACTATTGATATGCACCCTAAAGACCCTACACAACAACTCGACGCCATATTTTTCTCTCCTCATAAATTTTTGGGAGGTCCTGGGTCTTCTGGCGTACTCGTTTTTAATAAAGAATTATACAAAAATGTTGTTCCCGACAATCCTGGAGGCGGTACTGTAGCTTGGACCAATCCTTGGGGCGAACACAAATATTTAGACAATATTGAAGAGCGCGAAGACGGTGGCACGCCTGGTTTTCTACAAACCATAAGAACGGCACTAGCAATAAGACTTAAAGAAACGATGGGTGTTGATCGCATCTTGGCCCGCGAACACGAATTAATCGATTTGATTTGGAAGCAGTTGGGCAAGATTGACAATGTGCATATCTTGGCTGGAGAGCATAAAGATCGATTGGGTGTCATTTCATTTTCGATCGATAAATTGCATTTTAATCTCGCGGTCAAATTACTCAATGATCGTTTTGGGATACAAACACGAGGAGGTTGTAGTTGTGCTGGTACCTATGGGCACTATCTACTCAATGTTGATCCCGACTTGTCTCACGAGGTAACCTGTGAAATTTCAGAAGGTAATTTAACACGCAAACCCGGTTGGATACGTATGTCGATTCACCCTACCTTATCAGACCAAGAGATTTTATTTGTCTGTGATAGTATCAAGGCCGTGGCACAAAATTTTGAAGATTGGAGCTCCGACTATATCTACGCGCCTGCTACCAATGAGTATTTTCACAAAGATGACGCCAGCACTTCAAAGGCAAGGAGATCGGCTATAGATTCTTGGTTTAACTTTTAGATTTTTTGCCGGCGGGAGAGTCGTGTTTTCGGCCCAACCATTTAAAGCGTTTGTGTGTCCAGAGGTAATAGGCTGGATCCTGTAGTATTTGTGTTTCTAGCGCTTTCGCGAAAGCGTTGGTAAGCTCAAAATCTGGCACCGACTTAGGATCGTCAGATAAGAGATGAAACGTACCTTGATAATAGCCTCGTTTTATTTTTGTCACGGCTAGGTGTATCACGGGTACATCATAGGCCTTTGCCATTTGCTCAACGCCAGTAAAAAACGGTATTTCATGTCCTAAAAATTTGGGCCAATAATGCGCCTTGGGCAGTCTTGGGGTTTGGTCGGCGGCAAAACCAAATACAGTAACTTCTTTGGCTTTTACCATTTTGGCGACTAATATTCTAGAACGTTTGTTGGGAACCAGATGTGTATTCCATTTGCCTCTGATCTTTTGCGCCATTTTATCAAAGTAAGGATTGCGAATTTTTTTGTAAATCGCATGTCCCGAATTTTTTAAATATAGTTGCAAGGCAAAACTCCATTCATAACTTGCATAATGACCCATTTGTAAAAAAACGAGACGGCCTTGATTTTCAAATTCCTGCATAAGCTCGACATTGGTGAAGGTATATCGGGCTTTGAGTTGCGTCTCTGTCAGGCTAATCGATTTGATCATTTCTAGAAATGAATCACAAAGGTGATGATAAAATCGCTTTTCTATTTTTTTGAGTTCTTGAGCACTCTTGTTTGGAAAAGCGATATTGAGATTGTACCGCACCACTTTTTTTCTATAACCTATAAGGCGATACAAGAGCAAATACACGCCATCTGAAAATACATATAACAGCCGAAACGGAAGTTTGGAAATGAGCCATAAAAACGGATAAATACACCAAAAAGCAAGAAATTGCATATAGAATACGTTCTGTTATAATAGCGCAAATATAGGTATCTTTACGACTTAATAACGTTTATTCTATGGGGGATTTCCATCCGGTAACCTTGGCTATTATTGCTGCCAATGTACTTTTTTCACTAAAGGGTTTTAATGATTTTAATTTTAAAGAAAAATATCTCTTCAATATTGGGGGGATACGACGAGGTGAACATATCAGGATGCTTAGTTCTGGCTTTTTACACGCCAATACAGCTCATCTTTTCTTTAATATGTTTACGCTTTATTTCTTTGCCGATGCGGTGATCTATCAACTAGGCCCTTTGCGATTTTTAATCATTTACCTCGCTAGTTTGCTCATTGGTAATTTGTTGTCTTACTTTTTTCATAAAGACGAATACCACTATCGCGCCTTGGGTGCTAGTGGTGCTGTATCTGGGGTGTTGTATTCGGCCATATTATTACAACCAGGAATGAGCCTGTATTTGTTTTTAATACCTATTCCTATTCCTGCTTACATTTTTGGAATAGGGTATTTGTTATATTCGATTTACGGCATGAAAGCTAGAGCAGATAATGTGGGACATGACGCCCATTTTGGGGGAGCCATAGGGGGATATGTTTTGACTTTAGCCATGGTGCCTATTTTGTTTCAGACCAATATGTTAATGATTATTTTGTTGGCCATTCCCATTATCATTCTTTTCATTATGATTAAATTAGGAAAGATTTAAAATTTAGGCGCACTATGAAAAAAATAGTATTTACTTTATTACTCTTTATATACACTACACTTATGTTTTCACAAAACACAGCTGCCCAACCCCTTGTACACGTAACTGGCGAAGGAATAGTTACTGTTGTTCCTGATCAAGTAGACATCAAAGTTAGGGTAGAATCACAGGGTAAAGAAGCGGCGGCGGTCAAAAGAGATAATGATACAGCCATAGATAATGTGATCAAATTTTTGAGATCGGCAGGAGTTAAGGACAAAAACATTCGTACCGAGTATATCAATCTCAACAAGAACTATGATTACAATACAAAAACCTATAATTATAATGCCAATCAATCGCTTACCATAGCGCTTAAAGATTTGGACAAATACGAAGCCGTTATGTCTGGCCTTCTTACCTCTGGCATCAATCGCATTGACGGGGTAAGCTTTGGAAGTTCTAATATGGAGCAATTAAAAGCTGAGGCAAGGGTCAAAGCGGTACGTAACGCTCGTGATAAAGCTCAATCATATGCCCAAGCGCTAGGACAAGACATAGGCAAGGCAATATCAATTACAGAATCGGGTGGGAATAATCCGCAACCGCCAGTTTTAAGAGCGAGAATGATGAGTATGGATGCCGAAAGCAGCTCAGGAGAAACCATAGCTCCTGGCGAACTGGCTATAAAAACTACCGTTCAAGTGAGTTTTGAATTGAAAATGTAACAGCTCATCGCGTTATTGTTTTACGCGTTTTAAAATAACGCGCTGTATGTTTTCTACCCTATGACTCAATACGTCTGTAGTGTCTTGAGATTTTGTACTGTTACAAACTTCAAATTCGATCTCATCCTGATGAAAAGTGTATTTGGCGGTAAGAATTTGATCTTGCACTTCAAAAATACTGTACATCGCATTGCCGCTAAGTTGTTGTTCTAACAATATGCCATCTCCCTCGTCTAGGATATACGTTCCAGCTGTATGATCTATCACACGCATGGTGTAATCTTTGGAAATAGTACCATATTGTTCAGAAATATAATCGGTGCGCCATACCCATACAGAATCTTTTATTAGCGGTTGGATAGTCAGGGTAACCTCTGGTTGAGAACCCTTTTTTGTGGCAAGGCTATACATTTCTAAGGTACCTTTCCAGGTGCCTTCTACCGCTTCCAGATTAAAAGACTGTCCTAAAACGATAGGTCCTAAAAATAAGCCAAATACTACTATTGCCGTTTTCATTATTCCTGATGGGTTTTTGATGAGTCTGCTACAAGCCTATTGATTTCATTTAATTCTTTCTCTTTAAGGTAGCGCCATTGCCCTTCAGCTACATCAAGACGTACATTCATAATGCGGTGTCTGACAAGTCGAGTTACCTCAAAGTCTAACGCCTCACACATTCTTCGTATCTGACGATTGAGTCCTTGCGTTAGTATTATTTTAAATTTGAACCTACTAATTTTTTCTACTTTGCACTTGCGGGTCACAGTATCTAAAATAGGAACCCCATTGCTCATTTGTTGTATAAAAGAAGAGGTGATAGGCTTATCGACAGTAACTTCATATTCTTTCTCATGATTGTTACGTGCTCTAAGGATTTTATTGACGATATCGCCATCATTGGTCAAAAAAATAAGTCCTTCACTGGGTTTGTCTAACCGTCCTATTGGAAATATTCTTGAGGGATATCCGATATAGTCTATGATATTATCTTTTTCGACACTGGTGTCTGTCGTGCACACGATGCCTACAGGTTTGTGAAACGCTATGTATACTGGCTTTTCGGTAGGAGGGGAGATTAACTCACCATTCACTCTAACCTGATCACCATCGGTAATTTTGGTTCCCATTTCTGGGACCCTACCATTAATAGTAACCCTGCCCTGTTCTATGAGTTTATCTGCAGCGCGTCTTGAACAGTAGCCTGCCTCGCTCAAATATTTATTAATTCTGGTTTGTTTCTTTTCTTCCATAGTTACGGTGATCATGACAAAATTACGAGATTATCTTTAGATGCTATTGCTGTAAATGCGTTTAGGACATTAAAAAAATAGTTCTACCTTGCGTCAAAATTTGAATATGGCTCTTACCAATAATGATATCTTTAAAAAAATTCGTGTAGCGCTCAAACTAAGAGACGACGATATTATAGCAATTTGTAAACTAGCCGATTTTCAGGTGTCCAAAAGTGAGCTAGGCGCTATTTTTCGTCACGAAGACCATCCTAAATATATGCCATGTGGTGACCAGTTTTTGAGAAATTTTCTCAATGGGCTAATTATTTATAAAAGAGGCCCTATGCCTCCCAAAGGAACCAAACCCCCAAAAAGCGATGCTTCTCCAAGAAAAAAGCAATAAGAACTACACCTTTCTAAGGACTATTTTGGTTTTTTTTAATCGCGTTTTATTGAGTTTATCTATCATTGTTGCGACTTCACTGTGGTGAACGGCAACAAAGGATTGATCGTTTTTGATCTCGATGTTCCCCAAATGGGCTTTGGCAATGCCGCCCTGTTTAAAAAATAGTCCAGCTATATCTCCTTTAGAGATTTTATCTTTTCTACCGCCAGAAATAGAGATAGTTTCCCAAGGTGAGGATTCAGGATTGTCCTTGTCAAGAAGGTATTCTTCTTCTAAGGTTGGGATAAAATCGGGCAAACGCTCATTGCGCCAGTGCAATACGTAGGCCGTGCCCTCTTTTTGCATACGGGCAGTACGGCCATTTCTATGGGTAAACTCTTCTAAGCGATGTGGTAAGTGATAGTGAATAATAAATTCAATTTCGGGAACATCAATCCCTCTTGCGGCAAGGTCGGTGGCCAAGAGTAACTGATGAGTTCCGTTACGAAATTTTAATAGAGATAATTCGCGATCGCGTTGCTCCATTCCGCCATAAAAGCAGCCATGAGCAATACCGTGCTCCTTTAAGTAGTCACTCACACGGCTAATGGTATCTTTAAAGTTACAAAAGATGATGCCCGGTGCATTTCCTAGATGAATAAGTGCATCAACCAGGGTTTTTAATTTGTCTTTTTCAGGAGAAACAATCGCCTTTATCCTCAGATTATTGCGTTGGCTATCGAGATAATTAACGGTGATGGCCTTAGGGCTTAGACCTAGAAAATCAGGCATCTCAACACCCTGCGTCGCCGAGGTAAGTACTTTCTTTTCTACAGCGGGTAAAAGGCTCAAAATTTCTTTCATTTCGCCTTCAAAACCAACCTCTAGTGATTTGTCAAATTCATCGAGAACAAGACGTTGAATCTCATGGGTCTCAAAGGTGTTTCTGCGTAGGTGATCGGCGAGGCGGCCTGGTGTGCCTATGAGTATTGCTGGCGGGTGTTTAAGCGCCTGTCTATCGGTGTTGAAAGATTGCCCACCATAGGCTGCATGTATTTTATAGCCACTACCTATGCTTCTAGTAACTTGTTCTATTTGGATAGCAAGTTCTCGTGAGGGTACAATAATTAGAAGTTGAACTTGATCTACTTCTGGATTGAGTTCTGCAATTAGCGGTAATAGAAAGGCCAGTGTTTTCCCGGTTCCAGTAGGAGAGAGCAGTACGGTCTCAGAGGTGGCACCAATGGCCAATTTGGCCTCTTCTTGCATCTCATTAAGACGCTCAATCCCTAATTTTTGTAATATTTGTTTTTGGTTTTTCAACTTTTGAATCATACCACAAAGGTACGATGCATTTTATTAGTGATAACTGCGGTTTAGCCCGGAAGTCCTACATAGAAATATATACTGCAGAAATGACAAAAACTGCCCAGAAGCACAAATACATGAAAAATGGCATGATTGTACGGGATTTTTTTAATGCTATATAAAATAGCGCCAAGGGTATAGGCCAAACCTCCAGCAAACAACCACCAAACCCCTTTAGGGTGTAGTTGATTAAGTAAAGGGGCATAGACAGAAACAATAAGCCACCCCATGCCTACATATAAAAGGGTTGATAACAAATTATATTTTCCCGTAAAAAAGAGTTTTAAAATTACACCCAACAAAGCAATACCCCAAGCGATATAAAAAATCGTCCACCCAATTTTCCCTTCTAAGGTCACCAAGGTAAAAGGGGTGTAGGTGCCAGCAATCAAAATGTAAATTGCAGCGTGGTCTACAATATTTAGAATGGCTCTTCTTCGCGGTTTTACAGCCTTGTGATATAGGGTAGAGGCAAGGTATAGAAGGCAAAGACTCACTCCAAAAATAATAAGGCTAATACGGGCTTTTAAGGTAACGCTTTCGCGAAAGCTCAAAAAAATCAATCCCACCACGCTCATCACAAAACCAAAACCATGTGTAAGGATGTTCCAGCGTTCTTCGGTAACCGAATATTCATACACAGGAGGAATCGTAGACTTCATTTGAATGAATGCTTAAAACAGTTTAGTGCCAAGATAAGACCCCATTTGATCTTGTGATCCTTTTAGATACTTGGGGATTATGGTGCTGCAATTACTGTATGTCCTTGCGGTAGGTACGTCTGCGTTTGTGTAACTCATGATCGTAGTTGTTCCACATTTGCTGTATGGCCTTATTGCTAGCCAGTTCCGGATTGGTCTCTACATCGGTAATACCGCGCTGGTTAAAAAGATCTTGCATCATCTGGAAAATTACAGCGGTAACTCCTTTGTTTTGATATTCAGGATCAACTCCAATCAAGTAAAATGAAGCCCGATCATTTTTCTTTTTGGCGCGTAAGAGATGATAAAAACCAAACGGGAATAAGCGCCCGTTGGCCTTTTTTAGTGCTTCTGTAAAGGACGGCATCGTAATGGCAAAGGCCACTAGAGCTCCAGATTCGTCTTTGATACATTTGATAAAATCTGGATGGATGTATTTGATGTATTTTTCTTTGTAATGATCAATTTGATATTGCTGTATAGGAACAAAAGTCTCTAGTTTGTCATAGGTCTTATTGAGCAATCCAAACATTTCGTCTACATAAGGCTTAATATCTGCCGATGAGTGAAATTGAAGCGGTGTTAGGTTATATCGCTTAGCAATAATATCTGCAAACTTTTTGACTTTTGGATTTTGCTTTTCTGGTGGATCAATTTTGATTTTGTACTCTA
>PAUP01000043.1 GCA_002712765.1 Cytophagaceae bacterium
CCCATCCTACCGCTGCTATAGGAGAACTGCCACTGGGTGTACCCCAGAATCTGGTTCCTTATATTACACAAACCGCCATAGGCCTCCGTAAAGAACTCTCTGTGTTTGGAGACACCTACCCTACATCAGATGGTACGGCCGTGCGCGACTATATACATGTGGTTGATCTGGCCAAAGCTCACGTTATAGCCTTAGAAAGGCTCTTACAGCAAGAAAACAGTACTAATTATGAGGTATTTAATGTAGGCACTGGTACAGGCAGCTCTGTCTTAGAAGTGATTTCGGCATTTGAGCGTGTATCTCAGCAGAAACTTCGGTATAAGATCGTGGCCAAACGAGCCGGTGATGTCACAGCGGCTTTTGCCGATACGACCAAAGCCCAAAATGTCTTAGGATGGACTGCCCAATATTCGCTAGATGATGCCATGGCCGATGCCTGGAGATGGGAACAAAAAATTCGGGCTTCTAAATAAGAACCTTTACCCAAACGTTAGAGACTAGGCCATTACCCGCTTAACTTATCTCAAAGACAACAGCGCTTCCTACAAGTAATTCGTTCTGTAATTATAGGTGTGATGCATCGCTCTGCGCTCCCTGCGGTCGTGAACCTCGCGGGCTCGGTTTATCGCTCTGCTCTCCCTGCGGTCGTGAACCTCGCGGGCTCGGTTTATCGCTCTGCTCTCCCTGTGGTCGTGAACCTCGCGGGCTCGGTTTATCGCTCTGCTCTCCCTGAGGTCGTGAACCTCGCGGGCTCGGTTTCGCGAAAGCGTAGTTGGTATGAGAAGAAAATTACTGCAGTACTAGCGCCTTTAAAAAAACCATTTTAAACGATTTATTCAAAAACCCTTCCCTATCTCAACCACAAAAGACGGTCAACTCGAGCCTAGTTTGGCAAAAATTCATTGAAAATTTAGTAAAAAAATATGGCCATTTCCCTTTAAAATTGCGGAATATCAGCTAAGTATTAATTTTCTTTATAGATATCATAATAAAAAGTTAAGCTATTGTAAGGCAATAGTAATACTATTATATTTGTGTAGTTCTGCATGGAGGATTTACACATTCATATTGTCATAGATAGTGAACTTTACACTAAGAACCCAGAATCTTCTGAGCTGGGTCGAAAAATCGTATCTCACAGTATTGAAATGATTGATGAACTGGGTTTTGAAGCCTTTACCTTTAAAAAATTAGGAAAGCGTATCGGTTCTAATGAGAGCTCTATTTACCGCTATTTTGAAAGCAAACACATGTTGCTTATTTATTTAATATGCTGGTATTGGAGCTGGATGGAATATCAATTGGTATTTGCCTGTAGTAATTTGAATTTGGCATCTCACAAACTAGATACAGCCATACATGTACTCACTAGAAAAATCGATATAGACAACTCATTTTCGTATATCAATGAAATTCTTTTGGGCAATATCATTATTGCCGAGGCCACAAAAGCACATCATACCAAAAGTGTAGCCATAGAAAACGAAAAAGGATATTTTAAAACCTACAAACGCGTCGTAGAACGCGTAAGTCAAATGGTACTTGCCGTAAATCCAAATTATGAATTTCCGCATATGTTGATCTCGACCGTTATTGAAGGATCCCAACAACAGCGCCATTTTTCAAAGCACCTACCGTCTTTAACCGACACAGACAAGGGCAGTGATGCTATTGAACGTTTTTATATAGATTTGGTTCGCAAAGCGATACAGTCATGAAAATAAATAAGCATATAAAACCTATACCTACTACACTCTTACCTATATTGGTAATTGTGGGCTTTATGCTTATGCCACATATAACGGCGGCTGTCAATTGGAGCTCTGACGATATTTATGAGTGGACCATCAACGATCTAGAAACTCCTTCTTATGAAAGTGAGGAGGCCGAAGAAGACACTCAAGACAATCAAGAACAGCCTCAACTATCTGCCCATATCGCTTTGTCTAACCAAAGCTGGAGCTTTTTAAGACTGCGATTTAGTCATCCCATAATGGGTCATGGGCGTACCCAAGAATTATTTAGTCCTCCTCCTGAGCTCACATAAAACATCCAACAAGATCTGATCTGGGTAGTGTTTACACAACCATTTCAAGGGTAAACCACATTACACATTTTACGATTCTAATCTAGTCTATTTAGCCTCTCAAATATTATTTACTATGAATAATTCAAGTCCTTTTAAAAATCTCAAATCCGATTTCCCTGCGAGTATCGTAGTGTTTTTTGTAGCACTACCGCTGTGTCTAGGGATTGCTCTAGCCAGTGGTGCACCACTGTTTTCTGGTGTGATCGCCGGTATTATAGGTGGTATCGTTGTAGGTGCCCTTAGTGGATCACAAGTAGGTGTAAGTGGTCCTGCGGCAGGACTAGCCGCTATTGTCCTAACCGCTATTGGCGCTTTGGGTGGTTTTGAAAACTTCCTACTTGCCGTGGTATTGGGTGGTTGTATTCAATTACTATTTGGGGTATTAAAGGCCGGGATCATTGGGTACTACTTCCCTTCTTCGGTTATTAAAGGAATGCTCACGGGTATTGGTATTATCATTATACTTAAGCAAATACCCCACTTCTTTGGGTATGATGCCGATCCAGAAGGCGATTTTGCCTTTTTCCAGATCGATGGTGAAAATACCTTTTCTGAGATTTTTAATACCGTCAATTTTATTAGTCCAGGCGCTACTCTTATCGCCCTTATTGGGCTTGGTATTCTATTGCTATGGAGCTCGGTACTATCCAAAAAAGGCAAAATATTTCAACTTATCCAAGGCCCGTTGGTTGCTGTTGTTATAGGTATCGTTTATTATGTGGTTACCGCTGGTAATGACACATGGGGGATATCGGCAGAGCATCTGGTAAGTGTTCCTGTACCAGAAGATGCTAGTTCTTTTTTATCTCAATTTAGTTTTCCAAATTTTGGAGCTATTACCAACCCAGAGATTTGGGTTACGGCATTTACCATCGCACTTGTCGCAAGTTTGGAAACCCTTTTATGTGTAGAGGCGACCGATAAACTAGATCCCAAAAAACGCGTAACACCAACCAATCGGGAATTACTTGCTCAAGGTACAGGAAATATAATCTCAGGATTAGTGGGAGGTTTACCGATTACACAGGTAATTGTAAGGAGTTCGGCAAACATTCAGTCTGGTGGAAAAACCAAAATGTCTGCTATTATTCACGGTTTTCTGTTATTGATATCAGTTATTCTCATTCCTACTTTGCTTAATATGATTCCGCTCTCGGTATTGGCAGCAATACTACTCATTGTAGGATATAAACTGGCCAAACCATCTTTATTTAAAAAAATGTATCAATTGGGCTGGAAGCAATTTGTACCCTTTACCGTTACTGTGGTTGGGATCGTTTTTACAGATCTTCTCATAGGTATCGGTCTAGGACTTGCTGTAGGAATTGTAGTCATTTTGATTAAAAGTTTCCAGAATTCGCATTTCTTACACATTGAGGATAAAAGCGACGGTTTACACCGAATCAAGATGACGCTTGCCGAAGAGGTTACCTTTTTTAACAAAGGAGCTATCCTTAAAGAATTGGATCAAATCCCTAGAGATACGTACTTAGAATTGGATGTTCGTAAAACGAGATATCTCGACAATGACATTATCGAAATTTTAGAAGATTTCTCTGAAAAGGCACGCAACAGAAATATTGATATTAAATTGATCTCAGAGCGAGGTATTGTCGAAAACCCGGATAGTTTTATCCAATTTTTTCAACTGGCACCCAAGAGTGCCTAGATTCAAACTCTGCGAATTTATTAATTAGTAAAACATTAAATAATGAAAGCACATACTAAAGAAACACAGGCCAAAATGACCCCTGAGAAGTCGTTAGAAACGCTTAAAGAAGGAAATAAACGATTTCAAGAAAACTTTAAGGTAGACCGCGATTTATTAGATCAGGTAAAAGACACGAGTACGGGGCAATACCCATTTGCTACAATTTTGAGTTGTATTGATTCTCGGGTGTCTTCTGAGCTCATATTTGATCAAGGTATAGGCGATATATTTAGTGTTCGTATAGCGGGCAACTTTGTAAATACCGATATCTTAGGCAGCATGGAGTTTGCTTGTAAACTAGCCGGCACCTCTCTCATTGTGGTGCTTGGACATACCAGCTGTGGTGCGGTTAAGGGAGCCTGTGACAATGCCAAACTAGGAAATCTCACCGCTATGTTAGAAAAAATTACTCCAGCGGTAAAGGCTGTTAAAGAGCCAGAAGATGTGAATCGACGCAACTCATCCAATATTGAGTTTGTAAATGAAGTGGCCAAAAAGAATGTGATGATGACCATCGATCGCATACTAGCAGAGAGTCAAGTCCTTGCAGGCATGCAGGAAGATGGAAGCATAAAGATCATTGGCGGGATGTATGACATCAAAACAGGTGAGGTAGCGTTTTACGAATAATCTAAGCCATATACGTTATGATAAAAGGGGAGTCTGTGAAAGACTTCCTTTTTTTGCTTAAGCGAAATAGTAAACTTACCGACTATATACTCCGATCGTAACACCCTCTACTCTGTTAAAGCAGCGGGCTAAAAAAACGGGCAAAACCTTCAGAAAGCTTTTGTTTAAAGGGTCGATTTTTAAAAGTGTCGTATTCTAGCTTTTCACTTGATTCACAGTCTTTAATAAAATCATCAGCGATTTGTTGACTGACTTGATTGCTGTAAATCAGGGCATTTGTTTCAAAGTTATGTTCAAAACTTCGATGATCAAAGTTTCCAGAACCAATAGAAGCGGTTTCGCAGTCTAAAACAATGAGCTTGCTGTGTAGAAAATTATCCTTTTGAACATAAATCTCGACCCCTAGATATAGCAATTCTTCAAAGGAAGCCATCATACTGTGTTTGGCAAGCCAAGAATCAGATTTAAGAGGAATGAGTATTTTGACCTCTACACCACCTAAAGCAGCGATCCGTATAGACTCAAGCATGGCTGTATTAGGAATGAAATAAGGATTTGAAATATAAATACTTTCTTCGGCCAGATTAATCATAGCAATATATTGCTGCATGATCGATGGATGATCAGAATCTGGACCACTAGATACAATTTGTGCCACAGTATCACCAACCTTGTCGAGTTGTGGCAAATAAGATTCCTTGAGCAGGTTTTCATTCTCACTAGCAAAAAAGAAATCTTTGATAAAAATGCGATGCAATCCGTCAACCACAGGCCCTTCCATTTTGACATGGGTGTCATCCCATATACCTAAATGATCTTCAGATTTTATGTACTTGTCGGAAACATTCATCCCTCCTGTAAAACCAACAATCCCGTCAATAATTATAATTTTTCGGTGATTGCGATAGTTTAACGTAAAGAGAAAACTCCCATATCGCAATGGCATGGTTTTATAGATACTTATCCCTAATTCTTTAAACCGTTTGATTTCTTTGGATGGTAAAGAAAAACTTCCTATAGCATCGTAGAGAATTCTAATTTCTACTCCTTCCTTTATTTTTTTCGAAAAGATCTCGTAGAGTCTATCGAGTAATTCTCCTTTTTCAAAAATGTAGTATTGCAGGTGAATAAAACGTTCGGCCTTTTCTAAGGCGGTAAAAATCGTTTCAAAAGTAGCTTCTCCATGTTGGAGTACTTTTACTTTGTTACCTCTATATGCTGGAAATAAGGCGCTTTTACGCATTAAATTAGCCAGCTTTCTACCTTTTACAGACGGAAAGTCGTCCTTGGTATCGGCGACATCATTCTCGACAAGTTCAAAGTCGTACAATTTACGTCTGGTGGTTTCCTTTAAAGGATAAATTTTAATTCTTCTTCTATTGATACCAAAGACAGCATAAAGCAAAGCTCCTAAAATGGGAAGCAGTAATAGTATGAGAATCCAGCTAAGAGACCTCGAGGCCCTACTTCCATACATAATAATATGAAATATGGCCAGTAGGGTCACTACGATGAAAATACTTAAGAATACGGTCATATGATAGCTATAAACGGCTGTTATTGAAAATTGCTTTACAAACTTATAGAACAGCTACTGCAAGGTACATATAACCCACAAAAAACGGATGTTTTTCAAAATTTGATAAACACCCGTTTCCCATCAATTAAATATTGTAAACAGAACGTTTACAGCGCTTGAAAAAACAACTGCCACGTCTTTGACAGCTTGAAGGATTTTATGTCTCAGTATTGTTCTTACTGGCTAATTAGCCTATCGCTACTATTTGCTTAGGCGCGTATTCTTTTGCCAAAGATGAGCGATAGTAAAAAGAGGATAATAAAAATGACAAATAAGATTTTTGCAATTGAAGCGGCTCCCGCGGCCACTCCTGTAAATCCAAGTACACCTGCGATAAGTGCTAAAACGATAAAGATGATTGTCCAACGTAACATAATATAGGTTTTAAGGTTGTTTTATGTGCTGAATAACAGCGTATATCATCTAAGTTACGTAGATATACAGATGTTTTAGAACGGTATCCATTTGAAGATTAACTTCAAACCTAAAAGTTGGAATTGAATGTTAAAAATAATAGTAAATGGGGTATATTTACTAATACAAGCCAACATTAGCCATGAGCAAACATTTAGAAATAGCAGACAATAGTGCTTCAGAGGTACTATACGATATTGCCAATTTTATGAGTGTGGATGTTGAAAAGCGTACACACGAGTACTGCTTAAATATTCCTGAAGCTTTTGGCTCTGGTCATATCAGAGCTTATGAATTTGCCAACGGTTTTAGTGCGCTAGAAGCAGATTTTTACGCCAAAGAGCCACTGCAGTTTAATTTTAAAAACGGTCTTGTGCAACCGCTAAAGATGGTATTTAACAGAGAAGCCCCTATATCACATGGGTTTAGTAGTGATCATAACTTCACAACGCTTAAACACCTTGAAAACATTATAGCAGCGGGCACACATATTTGCCATCATATTCTAAAAGTACCCGCAGAAACATCAGTCTGTTTTTTTAGTATTGAAATTAATCGAAAAAAATTTGAGACTAAGGTCGAAGATTTTGTCCCTAATCTTAACGACGAACTCATTTCACTATTAAGAGATGTTAACGGAATTAATCAATTTTTATACAAAAGCCATTTTAGTTTAGATATTTCTCAATTTATTGAAGAATTTACCGAATGTGAGTTAGAGGGTCTGATGCGACATGTATACCTAGAGGCCAAGGCTTATGAAATATTTGTTCATCAGCTCAAGCAGTATATCGATGATCAAAATGGCCCAGAAAACAGAAAAATTCTCAGGCGTTCTACCATTGAGAATGTTCAAAAAGCTGCCGAGATAATTAAGGCAGAGTTAGACAGCGTTATCAATGTTACAGCACTTGCCAATAGGGTTGGGTTAAATCAAAATACCCTTCAGAATGGCTTTCAGGTGCTCTTTAAAACCTCTGTTAATGAATACATTAAAAATCTACGCGTAGAAACGGCTAAAGAATTATTAGAGCATTCAGATCTTAACATAACTCAGATTACTTATAAAGTGGGGATAAACTCCCGTAGCTATTTTTCGAAGCTATTTAAAAAGAAATATGGCATTACCCCAAAAACATACCTTTCAAAAACCCGAAATAAAAAAGGTTTTGAGCCACCTCAATCAGCCTGATCTCCAAATTTTCACTGCACAACACACATTTTCTTTACTTTAGCGCTAAAACGGAGCAATTTTTCTATTAATCAAATGATTCGTGTTACAGAAGCCCAAAGTTAAGTAGGTTATTTGTGCCTATTACTTTTAGGGAAGAAGATGCGTGAAATACACATTACAACTATGGCTGGAGGCGACATTTTAGAGCAGCTTCGTGAGCCATTACAAGGCACCATTACAAAACAATGGGGTGAATCTATCTTAGAATTTGAAGGGGACTATGGTCATGGAAGCATTCGATCTATATCTTTTGACTGGGGGATCTCCCTTATAGATTATAACGTTTGCTTTACAGAAGATCTTAAAATCATTTTTAATATACCCAAGGCCAAACCTATAGCTTTTATTTTTATCTCTGATGGACATATTGCCTATACAAATGCAGAAATAGGATGCCAACAAACTCTAGAACGATATCAAAACATTATCGTTTCTACAAAATCCCAAATTGATGAATCCTACATTTTTCCTAAGAATATCGAGGTAAAAGTAAATTTTATCTATGTCACTAGAAAAGAGTACAAAAAGAAAAAGAATAATAATCTCACCTACCTAGATGATGATTTAATTAAAGCATTTAGCGCTGACGACGGGCAACAACATTTTAACCATTTGGGGAATTTTAGTTTAAAAATTGCCGATCAGATTACCGAACTTCAAGATAGTTATGACAGCGGAATCATTAGGTCTTTATCGATAGAAGGTCAATTGAATCTCATTTTGGCCCAGCAACTATTAGAACATCACAAGCATCAAAAGGGAGAAAATGTTTTTGACTCGATCAATAAAACTGATATCAAAAAAATACACGACCTCTCTGCACACATTCTAGAAAACTTGAGTGAGCCGCTTACCATTGCTACTTTGACTTCTATATCAGGGCTATCTGCCAAAAAGCTACAGACTGGCTTTCAAGTATTGTATTCTAAATCTGTCAATGAGTACATTAGACATCTAAAACTAGAATTATCTCGAGACTACATCTATAATACAGAGCATTCTATTTCTGAAATTGTTTATAAAATTGGATTTAAGAGTCGCAGTTATTTTTCGAAAATTTTCGCTGAAAAGTATGGAATGCTACCCATGGAGTATCGGAACAAGCAAAGACGTTAAGACTATTTCAGTTTTTATGATGTCTTAAATGGAATGTTTGGGTATGCTACTGGTTCTAGAATGCTTTCATAAACAATATCGTTTTTAAAAAACTCCTTGGCCACAGGATACCCATTAATTGACCGTTGTGCTGTATTATCCATAAGGTGATTGATTTCTGCTTCAGAGCTATTTGGATCTAGCCATAGTTTATAATTAAGACGATCAATAATAATAGGCATGGTGTTGTCTACATTTTGGATAGATGCAACCACTCCCGTAGCGGGACTCTTAAGAAGGCTACAGGTCTTAAATCCATCATCGAGTACATTGTAAATTCCCGCTAAACAAAATGTTTTCTTATGGTCTTGATGTATGTAATAAGGATATAAGGAACCATTGTAAAAATGATAAACAAAATAGCCCGTAACGATAACCAGACAACGACGTTTTTTGACAGCTTCACTATACTCGTTCCAAGAAGACAAGTCATCTTTCTCCACACTTAAGGTATCACGCACCTCCTGAAAATGAACCCATTCATCATCATAATCTGAAGGTAACATACCCCAAATTGCGAAAGAAATTCTATCAGATGCTTCAGAGGTAATTACAGAGAGTGTAACTTCTTCGCTACCGCGAATTATAGGATTAGGGCTGTAGAGATCCGGATACACAAATTGACATTGCATTGCCTTTTCAATTTGATCACGCGTTGCACTATTTGAAACACACCTACACATACCTCTTCACAATTTTAAACAAGTAACGGCATTTTTTTTGAATTCATTAGTCGTAAAAGATAATCTATTGCTTAATGAAGAGTAATTATTTAACGCTATTGTGCTTTTTTTTGACACTATCGCGAAAATGCTATAAATGTTTGCAAAACTGTTAAGTTAAAAAAACAAACTCAAGTATATTAGAGATAGATAGAATACACTATGTATTTCACTTCCAACATCTAAACACGAATCTTATGACAACCCAACTAATTTCCAAAGTACCAAAAATAATTCAATCCTTACAACAACGCAATGCTGGTGAGGTGTCTCTAATGAATGATACGTATATCTTTCGTTTTTCTTCAGGTTTTGGTAAAGGACAGTTAAGATGCACCAAGCTTCAAGATGGCCTTATGGCTATTGATCTTTCAGGGACTGTATATCATGACACGATCTTTGATCTCAACTTAGACATGTCAACTACCCTACAGTTCATATATTGCTTAGAAGGCTATTCGTATCACCGATTTGACAACAAACAAGAATATACAACCATTGAACCTTTTCAGATGGCAGTAATTGGATGCAAAGAGCGGCTTCCCAGTCTTTTGAAGTGTGTGGCTAATGAATCTTTTGCTATTTCAATAATTTTGACAGACAAAGACAAATACTTTGGCACCTTAAGCAATGAGCATAATGCCTATGGCAAAAAACTTAAAAAGCAGTTAAGGCGATTGGATAGCAATTTTAAGTTCTTTCATCTAGGCAATTACAACTTGCGTATCGCCCAAGAGTTACGTCCTATTTTTGAGGGAGAGCACGAGAACGATTTTTCGCGACAGCTATCAAAGAAAGGTCGGTATTATATCATATTGGCCAAACAGATAGAACAGTTTTTAACCGAAGTAGGATCTCCAAAAAATTCGAGTGGCCTATTGCGACAGGAATTGAAAAAAATCACCGAGGTTAGTGAATATATTCAAGAATATCCAGAAATTCAGCATACTATTAAAAGTCTCTGCCGTCGTGCTGGTATTTCTCCAGCCAAATTACAAGTAGGCTTTAAATTTATGTTTGATCGTACTGTTTCAGATTATATTAGAAATGTGCGTTTAGAGAAAGCTGAAAAACTCATTCGAACCACAGATTTATCCATCTCTGAAGTGGTTTACTCGATTGGGCTTACCAGTAGAAGCTATTTTTGCAAAATCTTTAAAGCCAAATACAATTGCAGACCTAAAGAGTACAAACAACGTAATACGGTACTTATATAGTAGAATACCTGTTGTAGCAGTTATGAAATAAGGTCTAGTAGCTTACTAGGCGCTTTTTTAATATGACAGAAGTACATTAAGGCATAATACGGTACGGTATCTTTTTTTAAAAAGCGCTCGTAAAAGCCACCTTGCTAAGTTTTATCGTATGGTGATATAATACCGATTTATAACCTATCTCGTTGATGTGAAAACACCTGTGTCTTCGCTACACGCCTTGCTTTTATATCCTTGACTTCACCTTAATTGATCAAAAGATCTTAAAGACAACGCTTGTTATACGCCTAATGGCGCATGATCCCCATTTTAGTAATGGAGCTAATCAAACGGGTATGTTTATTAGTGGTAAAAACAGTACCAACCTCACAAATAAAAAGAGGCTATCTCAATAGATAGCCTCTTTTTTTGCGGTATTATGTATTTAATTAATTCTTGATTATTCGCTTAGTAAGCGTACCTCTCTCCGTCTGAATTCTAACAATATAAGTAGCCACTTGTAAATCTGTAAGATCTATTGTAGGGTTCTCTATATTTAATTCAAAAGATTGTACTAATCTACCTCTGATATCATACACTTCAACCTTCTCAATGATAACATTAGTAGTCTCAAGTTTTATGATTCCTGATGTAGGATTAGGGAAGAGTTTCACATCTCTAACCTCAAGAGCGTTCTCTTCTACGCTCAAGGTCTCATCTACAAGTATCTCAAAAGTACAAGTAGTAGTATTACCAGCTTCATCTGTAGCGGTAAGTGTTACCATAGTGGTACTTAATGCAGGTACTACGGTACCCGCTACAGGATCTTGTGTAACAATAAGATCAGTATCTGAAGTACAATTATCAAAGGCTAAGCCTGTATAATCTTCGATGGTGTACGCTCCTGTTCCTCCATCGCTAACAATCAAATCATCTGGACAATCGATAACAGGATCTGTCGTATCCACAATAGTTACTGTAAAGGTGTAACTAGTTTGGTTACCATTACCATCTGTTATCGTATACTCTTCTGTAGTTACTCCTACTGGGAAACTTGCTCCACTGCCTAAACCTCCTGTAAGAGCTATAGTAAGCACAGATGCATCGTCACAATTGTCATCTAGAACAAAATCATCAATAGTTATTGGGCCATA
>PAUP01000044.1 GCA_002712765.1 Cytophagaceae bacterium
AATTCCTAGGGCGAGCCGTTATGGATCTATTTGCTAAGCCTGAAGAGACTAAGCAACAAGCATCTAGTTAATTACAACTGGGAAGCTTACTTGTACATCAGTTTCTCCTCCAGCGTCTAACAAGGTGTTGTCGTTTGGTTTCTTTGGCTCATGACGAAGCGTCACAGTTAATAAACCAGTACTCGCATCGGTGGTCGTTACAGTAACTAATGTTCCTAATGGGTTGTTGTCTCCATCAAAATCTTCATAAGTTACACTGGCATTTAGACCACTAGCAATCGTATAAAATACTTGATGCTCGTTGGCTTCTTCGCGCACCTCCTCGGTGATATCTTCGGCAGGAGATTCGGTTTCGTTTAAGAATTGAATCTCTCCTTCATAAATGGTGTTTGCCGAAAGCTCACCCGATACTGTAACCACAGGATCTGTAGGCCCGTCTCCGTCACTGTCAAAAGAGCGAAGTGTAATCACCGACCCTGTAGGCCCTGGGTCCAAATTAACGATAACCGTTGTGATCACTTCTTCTTCATTGACTATCTCTGGAGTGCCGTCGTCGTCGCTGTTACAACTTGTTACTACTAGCGCGAACGATAAAATATAGATTAATTTAAATAGTGTTTTCATAATTGAAAGTATTGGATTTAAAAACTGGGTTTTAATAATTGATTTTTAATTGTAATAAAATATTTCTGCCAAGGTCATCGGCAAAATAGCGTTGTCTGTTTAAGTATTCTCTATAGCGAGTATTCCATAAATTATTGACCATAAGGCCAACGGTCAATAGATTTTTTTCGCTTAAAGCGAAAACCATCGAGCTTCTAAAATTGAGCAGGTGATAGGCATCGGGAGGCGTACTAACATCGACCAGTGCAGTGGTTTCTGTTTGTGGTAGAAATACTTCAAAGTTATTGTCTGGAAATTCATTTTGTCTAAAGACATAATTGCTCTCCAGCGTTACTGATAGCTGATGCCACTTAGGCAGCTGATAGGTAATGGCATTTCTCGTATTGGCCGAGGGCATATTGATCAGGGCATTATCCCTATCGATGTCTTTACCCTTTACCAATGAGAATTGATTGCGTATCGACCAATGCGTATCAAATTCAAATTGAGCGTCTAGATCAACACCCAGCAGTCGCGCCATCGTTTGACGGTATTCCCAAACCTGAAAATTACCTCTGATAGTCTGTCGAATCCCTGTGGGCTCGATAAGGATGAAATTGTCGATAAAACTGGCATAAGGCGCTACGATAAAACTCCATTTATCTTTGGTGAGCTGCCATTCTAAAGACAATTTGTTTGCCTGTTCCTGTTCAAAACGCAAATCTCCTATTTCTACTCTTGCTGCGCTTTGATGCAAGCCATCACTAAACAATTCGGAGACGTTAGGTGATCTGGAAGCCAATGCGTAATTAAGCGAAAGCCTATGCCCGTTGTCCCAACTTTTGGCCACTCCTGCCGTGGCCGAAAAGTTATGGTATTGCAAATCGGGTTTGACCAAGAGTTGATTACCAAAATCGGCAATGATCAAATCTTCGAATTCTTGATCATAACCGCGCTCTTCCCAAAGGGAAGTCTGGTAGAATTTCTCGGCTACAATCCGATTGTAATCATATCTGATCCCGCCTTCAAGGGTCCAGTCTTCCCAGGTTTTGGATCCTATGGCAAACACCCCTAAGGCTTCGGCTGTATAATCTGGTATCAGCCTGCGTACACCCGTACTAGGATCTGGAAAATGATCTTGATACCGTGCTTGAATACCTACTTTGGCGGTGATGCTATTGTCTGCTTCAAATTCAAATTCGGTATTTAAACTATAGGTTTCCAACTGCAGATCAATTGAAGGTCTAGTGTCATCACTATCTCTTCTCACATCAAATTCTAAGCGGTTATTGCGTTGATAATCGAGCTGGGCAGATAATTTACCCAAATTCTCAAAACGATAATAACCACTCAATTTGGCCAATTGATGGGTGACATCTTGTTTTGGAGGATTTAGATCATAGGTAAAAGGGGCTACAATAAAAGGTTGCTGGCTATTGATGGCCACTACCAAATCTTCGGCACCTCCCAAATGGGAAGAACGAAGTATTCCTGCTTCTTTGTGAAATCTAGAATAACTGGCCTCCAGCCCAAAACTATACCTATTTATTCCCACTCTAGCCGTTATATTTTGCGCTGCCAAGGCGGTATTACTCAATATATAGTCTGGACTGTCAAAATCGCCAAACCGCTTTAGCGAAACCTGTACCCCGCCGTACCAGCCACTGTTATAGGACTTGGTAATACTACTACTTAAAGAACCACCACGACCATTGGTCGCTCCAGTGATTAACGTACGTCCAAAAACCGTGTCTTTGACGGGAATTTGTTCGGGTTCTATGACAATAGTACCTCCTATTGCATCGCCGCCATATTGCAGACCGCTTGCGCCTTTGATAACGGTAACTTCTCCCGCTGCATTAATATCAATATTGGGAGCATGTTCTACGCCCCATTCTTGATCCTGCAAACGCGTTCCGTCTGTTATTAAGGTAACCCGACTACTGTGCAAGCCGCCTATTACAGGTTTGGCCACAGTATTACCCGTGTTGAGACTGGTCACCCCACTGAGTTCTCTGAGTGCGTCTGCCAACGAGCCAGCGCTATTGGCCTCCAAAATATCATGAGAAACTACTGTTTGACTTGCTGTTTGAGTTTTGGCCTGATGTGCATGAGCTTCTACCACTACATTACCTAAGGATTCGAGGTGATGCTCCATATAAATGGTGCGCTCGGTGTCCTGATTGACTGGAACTCGAATCAATTGAGTTTCACAGGCAGGATGTGATACTTGTAAGGTATAGGTATTTGCGCATAGCCCTGTGATCTCATATCTCCCTTGGGAATCGGGTATAACTTCCTTTTCCAAGCCTACAACAATGATGGTGGCATCATTGAGCGCAGACTGGTCGTGAAGATCGATGATATAACCGCTTAGGGTATAGTCACAATCTTGTGCTATGGCAAATGTACTTAGCAAAAAACTGCCAAGCCATAATAAAGTTTTCATGTAGTCGTAAAATTGATTAGTAAGCGATGGTGATCAAATACTAATCTGAGGCGGGCCTCTTGAAGCGCTATAGTCTAATGCTGTGCCGTAGTACCACGAGGTGTATAGCGTAATGGCTGTTTGTGCACAGGGTTGTATGTCTAAGGTAGCTTTCGCGAAAGCAAAAACACCTACTTTATGAAGTACAATATGATCAAGGTCACAATCGATGTCATTCTCGTGCATATGAACATCGGCTGATAGTTCACACCTATCGATATGATCGTGATTTTCAAAATTGTGTGCAAAAGCTAATCCACTAGGTAGCAGCAGCAGCATAGCCAGCAGGAATGCTGTAGCGCGCCATGTAAAGGTTGTATGTAGATTAGTTGTTTGAGTCACTTGTCTTAAATAAAAAGCCAAATCCCATACGGGAAGCCATTTTGATAGCAAATTCCTTAAAAAATGCGAATTGACCAAAGAGCCAACCAAAAATAACCAACAAAATCTGGTAAATAGGAAAAATTATGATAATTCTAACAGGCCAGTATATCCAACCACTGGTTGTTTCTCGATCCAAGCCAAGTACTTGCATTAAAGGATCAGACAGTTTGCCTGCCGTACTACCCGTTATGGCAAATACTAGAAACAGTGCTATTAATTCCCATCTTGCAGAGACTTTCCATCTTTTGTAGAGCTTAGAAAACAACCACAGGCTTATTTTGATAATACCGTAGGTTACCAAAAGTGTCAATCCTATAAGCCAGAAAGTTTGGTAGTTTTGGCTCAAAGAAGAGATCGCCTTGACTACAGCTTTTGCAATGAGATAGCCACAAAAAAAAGAGGCAATCAGCCCCAAAATTGGGTGAATGAGTTGCCAGTCTTTAGTGATTTCCCAGCGCTTTTTAAATGCCTTCATAGGCTAGCAAAAATACAATTATCGCAGCTTTTGATTGTACTGTTGCTGGAAAAATTGAAACCAATTATACAGCAGATAATTGACTTCATATCCATAATCTACACCGCGCTCATAATCAATTTGTAAAATGTAGAGGTTTGGATCGTACTGGGTGTTATTCAGGACGCGGTTGTTGTATTCGGTAACCATAAAAATATTTCGGTTCTCGAGCCAAACTTGCTCGTAATAGCCTCTTGGGCGTTGTGTAGCCAGCCAGGTATTAAATCCAGGTTCTATGATTAAAATTTCGTATTCCAAGCTGTCATT
Organism: Cytophagaceae bacterium; assembly: GCA_002712765.1. GTDB lineage: Bacteria > Bacteroidota > Bacteroidia > Flavobacteriales > Flavobacteriaceae > Dokdonia. The sequence goes on from PAUP01000044.1 coordinate 4,257, forward strand.
GGCAATGCGAACGGTATCAGAATCTGAAGCGGGCGTCTGTAGATTTTTAGGATTTTTCTGGGAGGCACAGCCCACCACCAATCCTAAGGCCAACAAAAAGTATATCCAATGCTTCATCGTGTTTTTTCCTTAAATAGTGCAAAAATCGCTCCAAAATAAATAGAGTAAAGAAACACCTCTTGACGTTGAGACAAGAGGTGTTTTTCGCAAAGGTAATAGGGGCTAATTACTTACCAAACAATCCGCCAAGTAAACCGCCAATACCGCCTTTTTTCTTTCCGCCTAAGACCATACCAGCCACATCATCCATAATACTGCCATCTCCATCGGCGTCTAAGAGTGATTCTATCAAACTCTGATTTTCTTGTGGTTGACCTCCAAGCATACTTCCCAATAGCGCATTCATGCCCGTAGAGTCATTGACATTACTCTGTTTGGTTTGCTTCCCGATCACGCCCATTAAAATAGGTGCAGCCACTTTTAGTATTTGACTAATAGATCCAGCATCCATACCTGATTTGGCACTAAGGGTGTTTTCAACAGCTGGTTGTTTGTCTCCTAACAAATGTCCTAATATGCCAGCTCCATCTTGCACTACATGCTCGTCAACACCTCCTTGAAACAAGCCGCCTAGATTATCGAGTATACTCCCGTCATGCTTGTTGGAAATCGCATTCATCAAGCCGTTTGCTCCCTCTTGTGTTTGCACGTTTTTTTTCATGGCTCCCATTAATACAGGTAGTGCCATACTCAACACTTGTCCTGTTTGATCTTCTGATTTTCCCGTACTTTGACTCACGCCATTTATAATGGTTTTGCCCATCGGGCTATTTAGTAATTCTAGTAATGCAGACATCTTTTCTATTTTGTGATTAGTTCATCTAATTTACGAAATAATACGGCGGCGATAACTACAAATAGAAAAACCGCCCTTGAAAAGGACGGTTGGTCATTTTTTGTCGATAATCGGCCATTTTTTGGTCATGTATAGACCAAAACTACCCCTTTAGTTTTTTAAGAGGCTCACAATCTGTGCTGCCAGTTCGGTGCCGATGCGATCCTGAGCTTCTCCAGTAGCTGCACCTATGTGTGGGGTTAAAGAAATTTTTGGGTTCATCAAGACTTTAATTGCCGGGGTAGGTTCATTTTCAAAAGTGTCCAGACCCGCAAAAGATAACTTTTTGCTATCAAGTGCCTCGACAAGTGCCACTTCGTCAACAACACCTCCTCTGGCCGCATTGATGATACCAGCACCATCTTTCATCATATCAATTTCTTTTTTTCCTATGACGTAATCAGCTTGGGCCGGCACGTGCAAGGTGATAAAGTCTGCTTGTTTTAAAACAGCTTCCATGGGTTGTGTTTGAATATCTACATTGATAAACTGCCCATTGTAAAAATCGACCTTGATCGTAGCTTCACCTACAAATTTATCTGTGGCTACTACCTTCATTCCGCAACCTAGGGCTATCTTGGCTACTTCGCGGCCAATACGGCCAAAACCAATAATTCCTAAGGTTTTACCGCGCAATTCGCTGCCTTGAGCATAGGCTTTTTTGAGTTGTTTAAATTTGGTATCACCGTCTAAAGGCATGTTGCGGTTGGCGTCATATAAAAAACGAACCCCGTTAAAAAGATGCGCAAAAACTAATTCGGCAACCGAGGCACTGGATGCCGCAGGGGTATTGATCACATGTAGTCCTTTTTCTCGGGCATAGGCCACGTCGATATTATCCATACCAACACCGCCACGCCCAATAATTTTAAGACTAGGACAGGCATCTATGACTTCCTTTCTGACGGTGGTTGCGCTACGCACCAAAATAACCGCGATTTGTTCTTGATTAATGTGATTGATCAATTGTTCTTGGGCTACATTAGTAGTACTTACTTCAAAGCCTGCTGCTTCTAATGCCGATACTCCAGATGGTGAGATGCCGTCGTTTGCTAATACTTTCATCTTTGTTTATACGTTTTTTATTGAAGATCAGAGAATTGTTTATGCCTTTCTTTCGAGTTCGCTCATGACATCTACCAGCGTACCTACACTTTCAAGGCTAAGCGCGTTGTACATAGAAGCACGATAACCTCCAACACTGCGATGACCATTAAGACCATTGATACCTGCCTCTTGCCACATAGCGTCAAAAGTTTCTTTGAGATCTTCATCGGTAAGACTAAAGGTGGCGTTCATGGTAGATCGATCTTCCTTGGCGGCAAATCCTTTAAATAATGGATTTAACTCGATCTCAGAATAGAGTAGGGTAGCTTTGCGATCGTTCATTTCTTCGATGGCGGCTATACCACCAAGGTTTTTCAACCAGCGCATGGTGAGCATAGATACATACACCGCGTATACCGCGGGCGTATTAAACATACTGCTTTTACTGATATGTGTTTTATAGTCCATCATAGAAGGAATAGCACGAGATACTTTTCCCAAAATATCTTCCTGTACCACGACTAAGGTTGTACCGGCTGGGCCCATATTTTTTTGAGCGCCTGCATAAATCAAATCAAACTGAGAAAAGTCTATTTGCCTCGAAAAGATGTCACTACTCATATCACAAATTAGTGGGCAATCTACTTCGGGAAAGTCTTTCATTTGCGTTCCAAAGATGGTGTTGTTGCTCGTTACGTGCAAATAGTCGAGATCTTTTGGTATTTCATAGCCTTTTGGGATGTAGTTGTAGTTGGCATCTTTACTCGAAGCTATTTCTACCACTTCTCCAAAGAGTTTGGCCTCTTTAATGGCTTTATCACTCCAGGTACCTGTGTTGAGATATCCTGCTTTTTTTTGTAAGAGGTTATAGGCAGTCATCAAAAATTGCGTACTGGCGCCTCCTTGAAGAAAGAGCGCTTTATATCCTTTTCCCTCTAGGCCTAATAACTCCAAAGCGAGATTACGAGCTTCGTCCATCACATCTACAAAATCTTTGCTACGATGCGATATCTCTAATATCGAAAGTCCTGAGTTGTTAAAATTTAGAATCGCTTCTGATGCTTCTTGAAAGACTTCTTGTGGTAAAATACAAGGTCCTGCGCTAAAATTATGTCTCTTCATGCTACGTCTTTTTTATGCAGTGCAAAGATGCCCAAAACAAGACAGAATCGCGTTAATAATTCAATAATTTATCGGCTAAATTCTTAACAAAAACGCAATTGTATCCACACCATCGGCATAATCATTCAATGCTGGTTTCTGTGTTTGCCCATAGGCTACAAATGACGCTTTTCGCGAAAGCGAAGTGGCTGTCTCCTCATTGGTTACCACACATTGAATGTATTGTTGATCCTTATCCAGCCTTTGTGAGAGTTGAGTTAGCTCATCGTAATATTCATAAAACAAGGTTGCAATAGGAGAGCCGTAACTCGTCTCTTCTTTGAGCATTAAAAAGCCGTTTTCTTTGAGCTCGAATAAACTCATCAGGTAAACTGCCTTGTTATAATCGTAATTATTGGCGTATTTATTTTGATGAATGATAGCCCTCCAGGCGTATACGGCATTAAAAAACGCATCAAAATTATAGCCTTTAGGTACAAATAGCTTGGAGACATTGCGACACCCTAATCCATAGTACCTGAAAATATCTTCAGTGAGGGCCTCGAGTTCTGTCTCGGTTTCATCCCCAGTAAGGACAGCCACCGAGTTTCTGTTTTTTCTGATAATATTTGGCTTATCGCCAAAATAATATTCAAAATAGCGCGCTGTATTGTCACTTCCTGTAGCAATAACAGCATCATAGTGTAGTAATTTATCATCGGTAAAGGTGATTCGACCTTTAAACGATGGAGCTACCTTTTCAAGATACATCGCCAGAAAGGGCAGTAGGTGTTTGTCATTGCTGGATAGTTTACCCACAAAGCGATGTCCACTCATTAAGACCGATAGAAAGTCATGAAATCCCACCAAGGGGATGTTTCCCGCCATGATGACAGCCACCGTTTTTGAGCTTGTTGCTGTATTTGCCGTAGTTGTGGTATTGTTTTTTTGGGCTAAAGCCAAATCTTGCTCATAAGGAGCCAACCACAGCTCAAGCCCCTTTTGGGTGAGTGTTTGAGCCCAACCTTCTAAAGCGAAAAGCACATTTTCTTTGGTAAACCAGCCATTGTTTTCGCCAGCAATTTTTATTTGGTGAAGCATACCGTCAAAAAAGAGGTCGTTATGTGCAACATCATCTTTTTGTACAATGTCTTCTCTAGTAAACTGACTCAAAAAGCGTCCTAGTTGAACAAAAGCGTTAATTCTTTGTTGTAAATCCATATGAGTTTGCCTAATACATCACTAGGCGTTATTTTTGTGCAAAGTTATTGAAAAAAGAACCCTATGGCAATTATCATTACCGATGAGTGCATTAATTGTGGTGCCTGTGAACCAGAGTGCCCCAATACTGCAATATATGAAGGAGCAGATGACTGGCGCTATGCCGATGGTACTGACTTGGAAGGACAAGTAGTGCTTCCAAATGGAAAATCTGTAGATGCAAACGAGGCCCAAGAGCCAGTGAGTGACGAGATTTATTATATCATACCCGATAAATGTACAGAGTGTAAAGGTTTTCACGAAGAGCCGCAATGTGCTGCCGTATGTCCCGTAGATTGTTGTGTTCCTGATGACAATCACGTAGAAACCGAAGCCGAATTATTAGGTAAGCAAGCTTTTATGCACAAGTCTTAAGCAAAGCATTACGATATCATACAAAAGCATTCTTCGGAATGCTTTTTTTATGTTTTTAAAGCGCATTGTTTTGTATGGCTATACTGTTAGTGCTGTCGTATAATTGTACGAAGAATAATGTGTTGAAGGCGTTTGGCGTAATCCAGTAGTGCTTTGAGTTCTTTGATGGAAGCAAGACGTTCTTTATAAAAGATCAAGAGTTGATCTCCTTTTGACTCGATATGATAATAGGAGTTACTTTCTAAAAAGTGGATAAGTTCATCTGTAAAAAATGCTCGTATGGCCTGCTCGTCTTCGCCAATAAGATAAAACCGATTTGAGAAATCGTTGTGATTTTCGAAATTAATGTCTTCCAAACCAGCAATAGCGTAAAACTTCTCCAAAAACCCTTCTTTATCAATAGTAAATGAAGGGATTTCTCGCGCCAAATCTATAGTAACCATGGTAGATCTTACATTTTCTTTGGCCATTAAAGCACCCTCAGAATACACGATATCAAATAGTTTTAAATCGTTTATTGGATCGTAAAATTCGTGATAAATATAATCGATATGCTTGGTTTCAAAATAGTGAAATTGCGCAATAGCTTGAAACTGCTTGTGTTTTTCTCTATGGTATTGAAGTTGATACTCTTTGGCCAGTTCTTCTAGCGCCATTTGACGACGGGTAAGACTTTTGGAAATAACCGTAGGAATTGGCAAAATACGACGCAAGGCAAAGGGGTGTTTAGAATCGGTGCCATGCATGTCAAGACCAACCACTTCAAAATGTCCTCCCTTTTTCATAAAGAGTTCTTGATAATCGTTGAGATTACCCATTACGGTATGATCTACAAACCCACATTTGGAAAAATCGACAACCACATCTTTGTCTTCTGGTATTTGGTCTAATTGTTTTTTGAGCTTAAAAAAATTGAGAAAGGAACAGAAGTGTTTGACACTTACGTAATAGTTGTCCAACCCACTTTCATTGTTTTCCATATACATCAAAACATTGGGCTTAAAGATGTTTCTAAAAAACAGGCCTGCACTGCGATTGAGCAACATGTGGATCACAAAGGTGGTCAATACCCCAATGAGAATACCCGAGATCAAATCGATAAAGAGAGTAGAGAGCAAAGTAGCCATAAAAATAAAGACCTGTTCTTTACCAATAACAAACATCTTGCGCACTACCGTAGGAGAGGCGAGACGGTAGCCTGTATAAACCAATATGGCCATTAATGCGGGTAATGGTATTCTTGTGAGTTGGGTGCTAAACAAGGCAATAAAAATGATGAGAAACGTCGCGTGAATAAAATTAGAACTTCTGTTGGTCGCTCCATTATTTACATTGACCGAACTTCTCGCAATCACAGTAACCACGTTTAGCCCCCCTAATAAGCCACTACCAATAGTAGCCACCCCAAGCGCTTTGAGATCCTTGTTGATGTTGGAACGTCTTTTTTGCGGATCTAACATATCTACCGCTTTGATACTTAAAAGGGATTCTATACTGGCGATAAGCGTCAACGCAATAACACTAGACCAAAAGCCCCAACTGTCTATCGCTGTAAATTGTGGTATGGGTATCTCGTCAATAATGGTACCGATGGCGGGTATGCCAGTGATCATATACCCACTAGCTATAGGATTGGGCTGTTGTAGTATAAGCTCATAATAATAACTAAAACCAATAGCCAGTAAGACGATCCACATGGGAGCGGGGATGAGCTGAAGGTATTTGTTTCTAATCTTACTGTAAAATATCATTATAGCTAGACTTACTACTCCAAATAGAGCGGCATAGATTAGGCCTTTATCACGGTAGGCAAAAACACCAATAATGCTCTCGGGAATTTCTAGCAGATAGGCCACACTACTATCACGTACGATTTTATTGCCTAGCATAATATGAAATTGCTTCCCCAAAATGATAAGACCAATAGCCGCAAGCATCCCTTGAATAGCCGATGAAGGAAAAAAATCGGCTAGTTTTCCCATGCGTAGAAATCCGAGAAGCAGCAATAATATTCCAGAACAAATAACCGCAGCATAAGCGCCTTGGAGACCTAGAGCGGCTATAGCGACCAATAGGACACCAACCAAACCGTTACCCGGCCCTGTAATGGTGACATGGCTTCCGCCAAAGATTGAGACCAATATCCCACCTACCACAGCGGTAATAATACCAGCTATAGGTGGTGCTTCACTCGCCATGGCAAGTCCCAGACCTAAGGGTAAGGCAATCAGACTCACTACAAAGCCCGAAAAGACATTGCGCGGAAGCTCCTTAAAAAAAGCCTTGGTATGATTTTTTTTAGTGCTCATTGTAAAATTAGTACGTCTGTAGGCAGCTCGGTGAGTATGTGTTCTATATCATGAGGGAATAGCCTATCCCAAAATCGTGTTTTGGAGTGGGCATTCATCACCAAAAGATCGGCACGCGCCATTTCGGCATAGTGTCCTATAGAATACCCTCTTTTTCCAAATATAGATTGAGTATTGATACTCATTTGGGATTTCATCGTTTTAGGAATAGCGTTTACTATATTTTGAACCCGGCTATCTTCTCGGCGTCTTAGTTTTTCGCGTACAATAGTAGCTCTGCGCAATGAGGTGTCATCCTTTACATTGACGTGAATTTCTTGATGCCTGATCTCTTCGACTATGGTCATTTTACTTGCGCCTAATTGTGCTCCGACATAACAGGCGATATGTATCGATTGTTCGGTCTTTGGGTTTTCCAGACCATTAACCACTATGTGATTGCAAGCCACGCGTTTGATCGAAGGTTTAATCAATAAAAGGATATGACATTTGACGCTGCGACTTACTTTTCTAGCAATAGAGCCTAAATAATAATTGAGCACATTTTCGCGCTGCAGCGCCCCTATAATTAGTAAATCTATTTTTAAGGCTTCGGTAGTATGTAAGATGACGGCTACCGGCTTACCGGGCATAAAAATGCATTCAAAACAGAGTCCCTGTGCCACAAATGGAGATAAAATAGCTTCAAATTGCTGGCGTTTGTCTGGTGATGCTTCTCCTACGTGAATCACCACTAATTTGGCATCAAAAAAAAGAGATAATCGGGCGGCTTCAGAGAGATTGGCTGTGAGATTTGGCGAAAAGGTAGCGCCTATACCTATCACTTTAAAAGGCCGAAAATGAGGACTGTTTGCTACATTCATGAGCGGCGAAAGATACCATTTTTTGACAAGTATCGGTAGGTGGTACTACTTTCAATTGGTATTGAGAAAGGCGCAACTGCTATGGTCTTTACTGGATTTATGGTGGGAGGTTGGGCTAGTTTGTTACCCTTGAGGACGTTGCTTAAAAATGTGGATGTGGATATGAGTGGCCATTTTTCTGGCACGTAACTTTAAAATCTCCGCCTGTGGCCCTTGATAGAGGCTATCGATGGTTTGTGACCAGTGATTGAGCCAAATGCCAAAGTGTTGTTCATTAATTTGATACCCCTGGGCTGCGTCAACGCTTTCATGAGCTTTTAAAGGATTACCCGTATAGTTGCCTTTTAGAAATAGACTGTGTTCCCAAAAATCGGTAAGGTGACACAAGTGAGCCTCCCAATCCTGGATGTGTTTATTAAAAATGGGACCCAAATAGACATCAGCCCTAATCCTGTCATAAAAGGCGGTGACTAGACGGGCAATATCATCTCTATGGCTAAGATCTGTTTTTTCCATACCGTGGTTACTGTTTTGGCTTTCGCGAAAGATGTCTCAAAAACAAAAGTACCATTAGGATAATAAATAGCGCAAAAGGAAGAGAGGTGATAATGAGTAATTTTTGGAGGGCCACCAATACATCTACGTCGGCGCGGGCATTGCCTAGAAGGATTATAGCCACCGAAAATACCGCCAAACACAATGACCAAATTAAGCGATGTTTTTTGCTGGGATCTACCTTGCCCTTATCGGTAAACATGCTCAGTACAAATACAGCCGAATCTACAGAGGTGACTAAAAAACTAATAAGCAGCAGCAGGGGGATCACATTGAGTATTCCTGCACCTGGGTACTGTTCAAAAAAGACAAAAATGGAAGAGAAAACATTGCCAAATTCACTATTATAACTCCCCCAATCTTTAATGACATCAAAAGCTGAAGTTCCAAAAACCGAAAACCAAAAAAAGGTACCCAAAGAAGGGATCAGCAAAACTCCAATAAGTAATTCTCTTAGACTTCTTCCTTTTGAAATACGGGCGATAAACACCCCAGTAAACGGCGCCCAAGCTAGCCAAAAGGCCCAATAGTAATAGGTCCAATCTGTTAAAAAAGCTTTGCCAGGATCATAAGGCGCAGTCGCGATACTCAAGGGTACAAAATCGAGCAAGTAGTGATAGAGGCTTTGCACAAAATTGCTCAACACCGACAAGACATCGCTTTGCGCGAAAATATATAACAATATGGCTAGGGTAACATAAATATTCCAGGTAGAAATAATTTTGATTCCCTTGTGCATGCCACTCCACACCGAGACAAAAGCCAAGAGTGAAATAGTTAGGGTTAGGGCAATGGTGGTGCCCAGCCCAAAATCGGTTTCAAAAAGGTGATTGAGCCCGCCGTTAATTTGGGTGGTACCCAAAGCAATGGCTCCTATAAGTCCAAAGACCGTTGTGACAATGGTAAGACTATCGATACTTCCTTTACTTAGTTTGGTCCATATCGAGGGACTCTTATTTTGCCCTAGGGTTGCGCTCATGCGCACAGGCGTCTGGCTGTTATATAGGTAGTATCCCAAAATCAAGGCAAAGAGCCCATAAAATGCCCAAGCGGTAAACCCCCATTGATAAAAGGTGTATTCTAAGGCCACAACTTCTACGGGATTTCCGGTAGAAATAGGTGGGTGCTGTTGCATAAAAACGGGTTCTTGCACAGCTCTCAATAAAATACCCGCTCCCATACCGGCACTGTATAGCATAGCGATCCAGGCGCCTCTGCTAAACTCTGGCACCGCATTGGGTGGTCCCAATTTACGTTTCCCGAAAGGGGAAAGCGAAATAGCCAATATAAAAAACACACAGCCCAAACCTAACCAAAGGTAAAAGGTGCCAAACCACTCGCGCACCCATAAGGCAGCCGTCTCGATGTGGGTATAAAAACCAGTAGTATCTACATAAACATAGATGGCAAAGAGCAGCAAGACACTAAGAGATACTGCCAAGAGGATATTATGCCTGAGAAAGGTTTTGATCTGGTAAAGGTATTAAATAAAAAAAGGGACATCCTTCGATATCCCTTTTTCTAAAGTTTAAAAGTGATGTTATTGTTCTACATCCTGTAGATTCACTTCGTTTCCTTCTTTATCTAGCATTTTTACCTCGTCAAAGCCCATATTCTCAAACTGAGCATATTGAGAAGCGCCATCACCTACTACGAGATACGCCATGGTCTCTTCGTTAAGGTATTTGTTTGCCAATTCTTTATGACGCTCAAGGGTCATATTGCGAATGGTCGTTTCTTCACCTGCGATATAATCTTCTGGAAGATCGTAAGCACTGCGCTCTTGTAACATACCTAATAAGGCAAATTGCGTTTCAAAACGACGAGCATTAGATTTGATTAAAGCATTTTTTGTAAAAGCGAGATCGTCTTCAGAAATACCTTCTTGATACTTCTTAATCTCATCTCTAAAGATCTCTACAGACTCTCCAGTAGTATTGGTACGAACACTAGAAGAAGCGGTAAAAGTACCTGGGATTTTTGAACCGTTAAATCCGGTACGTGCCCCATAGGTATATCCTTTCTCTTCACGAAGTATCATATTAACAACCCCGTTAAAGGCACCTCCTAAACTGTAATTCATTACCTCGGCAGCATAAAAATCATCATCGGTTCTGGCAAGGCCAATATTACCAATTCTAATAACAGACTGCTTGGCGTTAGGAATATCAACAAATAAAAGTGAAGATTTGTCACGATTATCGGCTACTGGATATTCAGGAATCGTTACTTCCTTGGCCGCCCAGTTTTTGTTCAAGTCTTCGAGTACCGCCAATGTTTTTGACTGATCGATTTGCCCTACAATATGAAATCTACTCACAGAAGGAGAGATATAATTGTTGTAGTAGTTCTTCAAGTCATCCATAGTAATGGCTTGTACAGACTCTACCGTACCACTAGTCGGGTAAGCAAAGATGTGATCGTCTCCATACAACACACGGTTGTAAACGCGACTGGCTACAGCATTAGGGTTGGCAGCAGAGCGCTGGATCTGGTTGATAGTGGCCGTTTTGATACGTTCAAATTCGGCGGCGTCCCAACGCGGTTGTAATAGAATTTCTTCTACAAGATCCATGGTTTTGTCAAAGTTACGTACTAGGGTGTTTCCACGTACAACTATAGATTCTCTGGTAGTAAACATATTAATGCTCGCTCCAAGAAGTTCTATTTCTTCTTCTAACTCGGCTGGTGTTTTGTTTGCGGTTCCTTCCATCATAATGTCAGACATCAGGTTGGCCACACCATTTTTATTCATATCGTCAAGTAAGTGACCTCCGTCAATAACCAAACTAAAGTTGACTGTAGGAATTTCGTTTTGTTCTATACCATACACTTCCATGCCATTATCTAAAGTCGTCGTCCATTGATCTGGCACATTAAGCGCTGGAGATGGCCCTGTTTCTGGCGCTTTTGTACGATCGATCAACGATGGAGTTTTTACCACCTCCGTAGCTTCGTCTGTCACTTCTACAGTGACGTTCTCTTTGATTTCTTCTTCAACCACAGGGGCTTTTTCAGAATTTTCGGCAATGAGGTCTAATTTTCCTTTAGGTACAAAGCTTGTCATCACAAAAGGCTTTCCTTTGATGTAAGTGTTATACACACGCATCACATCTTCTTTGGTCACACCTTTGATATTTTCGATGTCCTGCTCTATAAAATCTGGCGATCCGGCAAATACATTATAGCTAGCCAGCTGGAAGGCTTTTCCTTGTACACTGCTAATACCGTTGTAAAAACTTGTTTCCAAACCAGCTTTGATACGTTCGATATCACGGTCTGTGACACCTTCTGTTTCAAATTTTGTAAATCCTTCTTCAATAGCCGCTTCTACATTATCGAGATCTACGCCAGAGTTTGCCGTAACGATAATGTGAAACTCTCCTGCAATTTCTTGAGAGTTGTTATAAGCCGTCACACGAGAAGTCAATTTCTTGTCTTCGACTAATACGTTATACATAGGTGCTTTTTTTCCACTAGCCAAAATCTCGGCTAGGAAGTCTAAAGCATAAGCATCATCGGTGTATTGTTCTAGCGTAGGCCATACCATGTGTAATTGTGGTGCTTGCGCAAAATTATCTTCGTGATATAATCTTTTGGTTTCGGCAATAGTCACCCGTTGTGGCTCTAAAGGTGCCACCTCCTGACGTCTTTTGATTTCTCCAAAGTATTTTTCGATCATTTGTTTAGCCTCTTCGGTATCAAAATCTCCAGCCAATACTAAGGTAGCATTATTAGGTCCGTAAAAACGATCGTAGAATTCCTTAACATCGTCTACGGTAGCATTTTGTAGATCGACCAATTCTCCAATAACCTGCCAGTTATAGGGATGTCCTTCTGGATAAATGTTTTTGTCCAATACCCAGCTTGTGTGCCCGTAAGGGTTGTTGTCGACACGCTGACGCTTTTCGTTTTGAACCACTTCTTGTTGGTTCATAAAGGCAGATTCTGTCACGGTATTAATCAAAAAGCCCATACGATCACTCTCTAACCATAAGATGGTTTCTAAAGCGTTGTTAGGGACAGTTTCATAATAGATGGTACCATCTTTCCAAGTACCTCCATTTAGTGTACCTCCAGCATCTTGTACTGTTTTAAAGAATTGATCTTGGGGTACATTTTCAGATTCTTGAAAAAGCATATGCTCAAATAAGTGAGCAAAACCAGTACGGCCAGTTTTTTCGCGATTAGACCCTACGCCATATTGTATAGCTAGCGATACAATAGGATCACTTGGGTCGTTGTGCAAAATGACATCAAGGCCATTTTCAAGTTCGTACTTTTCGTAATCTACCGAAAGCGAGGCGCTATCTTCAGCTTCGGCAGTGTCTTTTCCATCCTGGCCGCAGCCTACAAATAGAAGAGCAGTCGCAAAGAGAGCGACGAGTAGTTTTAAATTGTTTTTTGATTGTTTCATCATGTACATTGTTTGTAGATGTTAAAGATACGACTGGAAGGGGTTTCCTATCTTAAAATACTGTTAAATACTTAGTAAAATCAACCCCCAGCCACGGCAAGGCTTCTATGATTTGCAAAGTCAAACTTGGGTTTTTTAGCTATCTTTAAACAATGTCTCAACTCATTACTATAGGACTCATTATGATTGCCATTTATGTGGTGATAAGTGTGTTGCTTTATTATTTGCAGGACTATTTCTTGTTTAAAGCCGAAAAACTACCTCCCGATTTCGAGTTCTTTTACGAAAATCAAGAGATAGAAGAGTATACTATAGAAACGCGCGACGGTGCCACACTTAACGGCTTGCACTTTAAGATAAATAATCCTAAGGGAGTGGTATTATACCTCAAAGGCAATTCAAAAAGTATAAAAGGTTGGGGTAAATTTGCTGTCGATTTTACGCGTAATGGCTACGATGTGGTCATGCTCGATTACAGAGGGTTTGGGAAGAGTACCGGGCGCCGTACCCAAAAAGCTTTAAAACGAGACATCCAGGTAGTCTATAATAAACTGCGCGAGCAAGTGTCAGAAAAGTATATCATTTTATACGGACGCAGTCTGGGTTCTGGACTTGCTACCAAGCTTGCCTCGGTCAATAACCCACGTATGCTTATTCTCGACGCTCCTTATTATAGTTTGACCAAAGTTGCCGCGCGCTACGCGCCCTTTATGCCCTTGAGCTGGCTAATTAAATATCCGTTGCCCACCTATAAATGGCTCAAATATGTTCAATGCCCAATACATATCATTCACGGTACCGATGACAAATTAATCCCATATAAAACCAGTGTGAAATTGTCAAAAATCAAACCCAAGCAAACAAAATTATACACCGTGATAGGTGGTGGGCATAAAAATTTGAATAATTTTGAAAGTTATCATCATATGCTTACCGAAATTTTAGATTCTCAGCCACAGCAATCTACCCTTGAGGGCAGCAGTTATCACGTGATTCACAATACCAAACGCTAAAATGCGACGCCTTAAAAAACCACTCCTCCTTCTTTTTGTTCTCGCCAATATTTACGCCATATTATGTGGTGGGCTTTATTTTTTTCAAGAAAATCTAATTTTTCACCCTTCACCTTTACCCACAAGCTATAGTTTTGACTTTGAGAGCCCCTTTGAAGAGGTAACGCTAGAAGCCCAGCAAGCTAGATTACACGGTATACATTTTACCCAGCCACAACCTAAAGGGGTCATTCTTTATTTCCATGGTAATGCGGGTAATTTGGCACGTTGGGGAGAGCTTGTACAACCCTTAGTGGCCATGAATTATGCGGTTATAGTGATGGATTATCGCCAGTTTGGTAAGAGTAGTGGGGCCCTGTCTCAAGAGAGCTTATATCAAGATGCCTTGCAGTGGTACGCTTTCGCGAAAGCGCAATATGACAACACCCCTATAACCCTTTATGGCCGTAGTTTAGGTACCACTTTTGCCACTTATGTGGCCAGTAAAAATGAGGGTGAACGTTTAATCTTAGAGACACCATTTTATAGCATAGCCAATGAGGCCAAATCTAGATTCCCCTTTTTACCAGTAGACGCTTTGGTCAAGTACCCTTTCCCGACCTACTCCTTTATCAATGAGGTCACAGCGCCCATAACCATTGTGCACGGCACAGCCGATGGTGTGGTAGATTATTCTCATGGTAAACGTTTATATGAGCATATTAATTCGGATCAGAAAGAATTGATCACTATACCCGAGGGGGGGCATAATAATTTGAGTGATTATCCCACCTACCAGCAGGCCCTCTATGAGATGCTAGAATGATAAAAGAGTAGGCCGTTGTTGGTGTATTATCTTTTGCTAGGGGAGATGGCGTACATTCGGTTATTCCTATTATCTTTGCCCCCTGAAAAAAGCAGTGTTTTTTACACAAAAATTTGAATGATCATTATGGGTTGGTCTTGACCAGCACTATAAATCTCTTATACGCTATGAAAGCAGGAATTGTAGGATTGCCAAATGTGGGTAAATCGACCTTATTTAATTGTTTATCTAACGCCAAGGCACAAAGTGCCAACTATCCATTTTGTACGATAGAACCTAATATTGGTGTGGTAAATGTTCCAGATCCAAGATTAAACAAGCTCGAAGAACTCGTCAAGCCAGAACGTGTCATCCCTGCTACCGTAGAGATTGTAGATATTGCCGGATTGGTAAAAGGCGCGAGTAAAGGTGAAGGCTTAGGCAATCAGTTTTTGGGAAATATTAGGGAAACCGATGCCATCTTACACGTATTGCGTTGTTTTGATAATGATAATGTAGTACACGTCGATGGGTCTGTAGATCCTATAAGAGATAAGGAGACTATCGACATGGAGCTACAACTTAAGGATCTAGAAACTGCCGAAAAGAAACTAGACAAAGTAAAGCGTGCTGCCCGTACTGGGAACAAAGAAGCTCAAGCAGAAGAAGCTGTTTTACTCAAAATAAAAGAAGGGCTAGAAAGCGGTCTTTCTGTACGTGCTATCGATATAGACGAGGATACCCGT
>PAUP01000045.1 GCA_002712765.1 Cytophagaceae bacterium
AAGTGAGGTCTTTATAGCGAGGCATACAAATGATTGTTTATTCGATCCAAATGGATTTAGTGTTCATAAACTCTCTAATTCCGTACTTGGCGAGTTCTCTTCCGTAGCCACTTGTTTTTATCCCTCCAAAAGGCAATCGTGGATCTGAAGCTACCAATTTGTTGACAAAGCTATTCCCGGCTTCAAGTCTTAGCGCAATCTGTTCTCCGCGCAGGCTGTCTCCGGTAATTACTCCAGACCCCAGCCCAAACTGTGAATTATTGGCCAAGCGAATAGCTTCTTCTTCATCTTTTGCTTTGATGACCGAGGCCACAGGCCCAAATAATTCCTGATCAAAACCAGTCATTCCAGGTGTTAGATCGGCGAGTATGGTAGCGGGATAATAGGCACCTTTTTGTTTGGGTATTTTTCCTCCTGTAACTAAGCGTCCTCCCTGAGCAATAGTTTCTTCGACTTGCTCATGTAGTTCATCTCTAAGATCGACACGCGCCATCGGCCCGTAATAGGTGTTCTCATCGAGAGGGTCACCCATAGTCGCAGCTTCCATCTTTTGGGTATACTGTGTAATAAATTCATCATAAATCGAGGCAAGTACAACAAAACGCTTTGCAGCAATACAGGTTTGACCATTGTTTTGTAAACGACCATAGGTAGCCAGATCGGTGGCTTTATCCAAATCGGCATCGTCCAATACGATATAGGCATCGCTTCCTCCAAGTTCGAGCACGGTTTTCTTTAAATGCTTACCCGCAATACTAGCCACCGACCGTCCTGCTGGATCAGAACCTGTCAAGGTAACGGCCACTATATGGTCATTTTCAATAACGTTCTCGACCGCATCTGAGGCAATGTTTAGATTGGTAAAAACCCCTGTGGGAAATCCCGCTTTCGCGAAAGCGTTTTCAAGAGCCATCGCACAGCCCTGTACATTAGAGGCGTGTTTGAGCACCCCCGTATTACCTGCCATGACCGCAGGCACCGCAAATCGAATGACCTGATAAAAGGGAAAATTCCAAGGCATCACAGCCAAAATCACCCCAAGTGGCTGAAACGTCACATAACTTTTGGTAGCTTCGGTAGCCACCATATCGTCTTTAACTAAAGTGTGTATATTGTCTGCATAATACCTACAAATCATAGCACATTTTTCAATTTCACTTCGCGCTTGCCCTATAGTTTTACCCATTTCTTGAGTGGCCATTTTTGCATAGGTCTCTTTGTTTTGGTCAAAAATATCGGCAAGTTTTCTCATAAGGGTGATGCGCTCGTCCAAACTCGTCTTTTTCCAGTTTTGAAAGGTCTGATGGGCCGTAGCAATACGAGATGTGGCTTCACTTTTTGATAGTCTATCATAGCTCGCGATTTCTTCTTCGGTGGCAGGATTTATAAGTATGGTCTTTTCCATGTCTCTATGCTTTTAATTGTGTAGTGTATTCTTTAATTCTTTTATTTAAAATTTCGTGATTTAGCGAATAATCAACTGCCAAATCAATGAGGTGAACGCCCTTTGACGCTATAGCTGTATTCAAATTTTGCTCAAATTCATCTATGCTAGATGGACGATACCCCGAGGCACCAAAACTCTTGGCATACATGACAAAATCGGGGTTGCCATATTGAAGGCCATATGAAGGCAAACCTTCTCCTTCTTGTTTCCACTCGATCATACCATAGCCGTGATCATTTAATACAATGACGATCAAATCCAATTGCATACGCACCGCTGTTTCCAACTCCTGAGAATTCATCATTAACCCTCCATCGCCATTCACAGATACTACAATCCTATCGGGAAAGAGTTCTTTGGCCATCATGGCCGAGGCAAGTCCTGCTCCCATAGTGGCCAAGGCATTATCTAGTAGTAGACTATGGCGCGAATAGGCCTTATAATTACGCGCAAACCACAATTTGTAGATCCCATTGTCTAATGTGATGATACTGTCTTCAGGAAGTTCGTCCTGTAAGGTCTTAACCAATCGTTGTGGTAAAATAGGAAAACGCATATCATCCTGATAGGTAGTAAGTCGTGTATTGATATTGGCTCTAATCTTTTCAAAAAATGTGGTATCCCATATAGGTCGTTCTTTCTTCAAAGCAGCTGTGAGACGACTTACACTACTACTTATATCTCCAATGACATTGAGTTGCGGAAAATAGACCTCGTCAATTTCGGCAGCAAAATAATTGATGTGTATCACGATGCGGTTTTCATCGGCATGCATAAAAAATGGAGGTTTTTCGACAATATCGTGTCCTACATTAATGATGACATCAGCATAATTGATGGCTTCGTGTAAAAAGTCGTCATCAGATAAGGCTGCGGTTCCTAAATAATGCTTGTTTCTTTCGTCAATGACTCCCTTTCCCATCTGCGTATTAAAAAAGGGGATAGAAAGGGTGTCAACCATGGTTGACAAGGCGGCACAACTAGCTTTGCGATTGGCACCTGCTCCTATTAAAATTAAAGGATGTTCGGCTTTTACAATAGCCGTCGCTGCAGCTTGTATAGCTGATGCGGTAGCGGTTGGAAATTGGGCTGGCACCACCTTAAAAACAGCTGTTTGCCTAAGCTCCTCTTGTGCGATATCTTCTGGAAGCTCAATGTGAACAGCTCCTGGTCGTTCTTCTGAGGCCAGTCGAAATGCTTCTCTAACTAAGGCGGGGATATGAGCACTATGGGTAATTTGTTTGGTAAACTTTGTTAATGGGCGCATCATCTCTACGATATCTACGATCTGAAATTTACCTTGCTTTCGCTTTTTAATGGGCTTCTGCCCTGTTATTATCATCATAGGCATAGCCCCTAGTTGCGCATAAGCCGTAGGTGTCATCATATTAGTGGCTCCAGGTCCTAGAGTTGCCAAGCAAACTCCAGGTTTACCCGTAAGCCTACCGTAAGTTGCGGCCATAAATCCTGCGCCCTGTTCGTGTCGCGTTAGAATAAACTTGATGCTCGATGTACGAATTGACTCGAGCAAATCAAGATTCTCTTCTCCTGGTAATCCAAAAATATATTGGACACCCTCGTTTTCTAGCGCCTTTATTAAAAGGTCTGAAGCCTTCATATTGTTTTATTTAAAAGTGGTTATCCCAAATTGCGGGAGTGGTTACAGCTTACTATAATACACCCCTTATAAGTTATTAAGAAAAAATAGATCACTACCCATCTGCCCTATTAAGTTTATAGGATTATTTGATTAATGATCACAATAAAACGGATCGAGCACATGAGCTTGGCACAAACAGCTTTTTGTGCATATTGAGATTATAGTTGCTATCTAATTACCGTTTTTTTTGATCATCTAGATCGTATCATATATGAAGCGTCAATACCGGTTTTATGGCTTGATACGCAATGGCCTCACTGATACTTTTGGACAGCTGCTCTTTAGGATGTCTTTTTGCATGTGTAGGTATGGCGATGATATCTATGGCGTTTAATTGAGAGTGGCTTTGGATTCCGTCGGCTATAGAATAGTCTGAGATTCGGTGCACCTTTTTTATAGCCTGTATGGGATACTCTTCTCCTGATTTTTGAAAGAAATTGAATAATAAGGCATCAACCTCGGCGGTACTTTTAAAACCAGTACCTGGCGTATTGACATAAAGGTGATCTAGTGTAGATCCTAGTATGTTGGCAATTTTTTTAATACGGAGGTAGGCCGACACACTCTCGGTATCAAAATTATTGACAAATAAGATTTTTGAACAGGCAAATTGAAGGCTGTTTTCTTTGATCACCAAAACAGGGATATCCACCTCGGCTATGGCTTGAGCTGTATTATTTGTTGATAGGCTTCCCCCTGAACCTTTTTTACCTTTGGTACCCATTAAAAGAAAATCACATTGTAGGTCGTTTGCTAGATGCGCGATACGCTCAAAGTCATGTGGATTTTGAATCAAGGGTTCGATGATAAAACCGGCAAAGGCCGGATCCTTACAAAATTGTTTAAATTTTTCGGCGATCTCTTTGGAGGTATGCTCGTTGTGATTGATGCGCTCTATCTCATTATGACTTGATGTTGTGACATTTTGATCGAGCATATGTGCCAGTATAAGTTTGGCGTCGAGCTGTCGGGCCAGTGCCACACCAACGGTGACCGCTTTTCTGGAAGCACTAGAAAAGTCTACAGGAATTAGAATTTTTTTCATCATTTATAAGGTCAAAAGTAGTGGTAGAAGATACCACGGTGTTTTGGTCTGTGATATGACCATTGTCACAAAGACGCCACATAAGCTACTTACTAACCGTTACTCTTGGCTATAGATGACTTTTCCGGGACATTTAATTTGTACTTGTATCTGATCTTCCCAAATCTGGACGGTCTTCGTAAAAATCGTCAAAAGTTTTTGTAGTGGTATAGTCGTCTTTTAATACTTTGATTACTGTGACAACTAAGGCAACTTGCCCCAGAACAGTTGCATAAAACACCCAGCTAAAGGCGAGGTTCATCGTCGCAAAAATTGTTACAGTGATAAGCAGTGTAGTGGTAATAAATATCCACTGCATGGCAGAAATTTTCATTTAATAAAAGTTTTGGGCTTTACCGTGGCTTATGATCTACGCAGTATGTACGAAAATGACCATAATAACAACGGCAAGTCATAGTTATTTAAATCAATTAAAACAAAACCCCAACCTATCTTTTGATCCAGAGCGGTTGGGGTTTTGACATAGAATAATCCTATGTTTTAGGCAGTTGCCTTGTCTCTTGCGGCTACGGCAGCACCGTATACTACAAGACCAAAGCCAATCTTATTGATCGCGTCTCCTATGTTGTAAATTACGTCCATATTTAGACCGTCAAATATACCGTCATACCATCCTGTGGTACCCGCCATATATCCTATAGGATAGATCGCCCATCCTACCAAGACAAACCAACACAGCATTTTGTGTGCTCGCAATAGTGAACCTCCGGCTTTGGTGGCCAATTTTTTGGCGCTTCCCAACCATATTTCGTAAACGATATAAAAATATGCCAATCCAGAAATAAGACCCCATACCGCCGGTCCAGAACCAGTTGTATAGACAGCTTCACCAAAGTATCCCGTAACTAACATAATTACAGAAGCGAGAATTAATTTCCACATTAATGATTTTTTGGCTCCAGCTACCACCAAAATAAGATAGAATTCTACACACATAAGTGGTACGGTCAAAATCCAATCTACATACCTAAAGAAGGTAGGTGATTCTCCGTAAGAGGCCCAATAGTCGCGCATGTACCAGTAGTGTACAGCAGCGATAAATGTAATCAAACCTGAAACCAAAATAGAAGTTTTCCACTTCTTGTCAAAATCATTCATTGAAAAGAAGAAAAACGCAGCAGCGGCCATCATGGCCATACATCCTACAAAAAAGGTAAAACCTACATAGTCGTCGGTTGCCATTTTTGAGGCATCCTGCAATAATGGGATGTTTAGTAAAAGTGTTTTCATGAGATTATTTATTTTTGTTTAATTAAAATTAATAAAACTTAAACAATAAACTCTTAAAAATTGTTTAATTTTATTGAAAATTTTTTAAACAAAACAAACGGAATGAAAAATTGGATACTTGTTGGTACTTTTTTTTGCCTATGGCTGGCTACCAATTTTTCGAGTAGTATTCAATCTTATTTTGCCTATACATTAATATTGACCTTTGGTATTTTGCACGGAGCCAATGACATTAATATCATGCTCAGAGAATCAAGTGCCTCGACCAAGAAAAAGGCTTTTTGGAAAAACTTGGGGCTTTACCTTATTACTATAGCACTTATTCTTGGCTTATTCCTGGTACATCCACTATCGGCTCTTGCCCTTTTTGTACTATTTAGCGGTTTCCACTTTGGTGAACAACATTTCAAAAAGAAAATTCTAAAAACGAGTTTGTGGGCCAATGCGTTATATACCCTTTATGGCACTACAATACTTACGATGATATTTTTCGCGAAAGCGCAAGAGGTAGCCCCCATAATTGCACAGCTCACCCATACCCAAATAGCTCCTTCTTTATTTGAATATGCTTTTCTTTTCTTTCTAACGGCCACTGGCTTGCTCTATGCCACTCTTTATATGCAAAAGAATATAAATGCGCATACTATAAAAGAGGCTTTTTACTTAGTAGTGCTGTTTGTTGTCTTTAAAACAGCCAACCTATTATGGGGATTTTGTATCTATTTTGTCTTGTGGCATAGCGTTGGGTCTATTAGAGACCAATTGCAATTTCTATATGGAAAGGTTGACCTCAAGGCTTTAAAACGTTATGTGAAAGCTTGTTTTCCGTATTGGTTGGTTTCTATACTAGCACTGGCGGTAGTCTATCATTTTTTTAGACACAATGACACTTTATTGATAAGTGTATTGTTGTATACCCTTGCCGCTATTACTTTTCCGCATATCATTGTGATGTCGCGACTTGAAAAAAAGTCCTAACAATTAAAACCGCAAAGAAACGTCAGCCTTAACTATTTTATCAAAATTGGTGCATCATAGCTCCTTTTTCTATACGCTTTAATGTGGGTCTAACTAGAAGTCTTTGTCGTTATCTGCTATAAAAGCACCATACTTTAAAATAGCTACAAATACGACACCTCCAACGGCATTACCAAGCAATGCAAGTCCTACAAAACTCAGGTAGTCAAAAAAGGCGATGTCACTAGAGCTAATAAAACCAGCAAATACTTCTATGCTTCCTACAATACTATGATGAAAACCTGATAGACCAATAATAAAAGTGATGATATAAATCACAGCGATCTTGCCTATGGCTCTTGTGATTGAAGTGATGATCCAAGAGAGTAAAGCCATTAACCATCCCGCCAAGATGGCGCTTCCAAAAATCACCCCATTGCTATAATGAGAAACATGGCTGGCCAAAGAGGTAATCCCCGCTTCTGAGATGACACCCAGCGCAGGTCCTATCAAGGTAAAAATAAAGCCGATGATATAGCCCCCGATGAGATTTCCTAGAATTACTACGCCCCAAAGTCTAAATAGCTCCATCAGTGATTTCTTACCACTTAGTACAGGGAGAAATAATAACGAAGTCTGCTCTGTAAATAAGATACTCTTGCCTAAAATCACTAGAACAAAGCCCAAAGGATAGACAAAGGCAGCGAGGTAAGGGATGGATTTTTCGTCTATCTTTCCTGCAAAAAAAGTATAGCAAATAGCGACCACAATAAAAGAGAAGCCAATTTCTAGACCGGCCATAAGTGCGGCCAAAAAGGTAGATTTCAAATCTTTGCGATAGGTTTCCATCCCCTCACAAAGTTGCTCCATTAAAATATCATCTCCTGTTTCAATTTCTTCCATAACTTTATTGTTTACTATGTGCTTTTTTTGAGTTTGAGCCAAAGAATACCCAGAAAACCCGAAATACAAGAACCAACGAGGATACCAATTTTGGCAATCTGTAACTGTTGTTGATCTTCTAAGGCCAACTCGGCAATAAATATGGACATGGTAAACCCTATACCAGCCATTAGGCCCAAACCGCCAATATCAGACCATGTGGTGTTGGGAGGTAATTGTCCTGCTCCCAGACGTACCAACAAACGAGAGATCACCCCAATACCCAAAAGTTTACCCACAACTAGTCCTAAGATAACACCTAAGCTAATAGGGTGCAGTAAGAGGTCAAAAAAATTCTCTCCTATAGTCAATCCTGCATTGCATAGGGCAAACAAAGGAAGTACAAAAAAATAGACAAAGGGCTTGACGTTTTCTTCTAAGCGCTGCAATGGTGTGACCGATGCCTTACTGTCTTTAATTACATTTTGCGCGATGCTCAATTGTCGTTTATTAACAAGCGGCCCTTCTCGAAAATGACTCTCTTCAAAATTGGTAATACGCTTACGTATACGATTGATATAGACCTGCTCGGGTATTTTTGAACGTCCCGGTATACAAAAGGCAACAAGCACACCTGCTAGGGTTGCATGTACACCAGATAACAATAAAGCCACCCATAATCCAAACACCCCTACGACAAAATAAAACCAAGTATTGCGTATCCCGATGATATTACTCACAAGCATAATCGCAAAGTAAACAGCAGCTGCGAGCAAATTGCCAGTATCTACGTTGGTGGTGAGAAAAAAAGCGATAATAAGAATGGCTCCTAAATCATCGGCTGTGGCAAGTGCCGTTAGAAAGGTTTTTGCGCTTGATGAAACTGCTTTACCTACAAAGGCGAGTAAACCTATAGCAAATGCAATATCTGTAGCCATGGGAATACCCCACCCACTGCTCCCTGGGGTATTATAATTGACCGCCAGATAAAGCAATGCCGGCAATAACATCCCTCCTATAGCGGCCGCTACAGGCAGTACTGCTTGTTTTACAGTAGATAACTGCCCATCAATTACTTCTCGTTTAATTTCAAGACCCACCATAAAAAAGAAATAAGCCATTAAAAAGTCATTGATCCAATGATGAAGATCTTCATTAATTTCAAAATCACCAATGACAATGGCTATTTCTGTTTCCCATAGCGCATGATAGCTGTGATGCCAAGGACTATTGGCCCATATGAGTGCAATGACTACCATAAGTAATAAAAGGGATCCCAGTGAGAGATACTGTTTAATGAATCTCTGAAAGGACAATAAAAAAGTGGAGCTATTGGACATAGTGCTTTATTCGGTAACAGGATAAGGGCTGCTTGGGCAAAACCTAGAAATGATACGCTAGATCCTAAAAATAGGTATATTTTTGTTTAATATTTATTATATAAAGTTAAACAATGTTTAATTTATCAGCACTTGTAAAGGCAACACTTAACAGTTATCGACTTTCATTGTGATTATAACCGCCCTAATATCGAGCATGTTGCCTACCAAAATCTTAACCTTCTTACTTTTATGGGATAAAATGCAAATTTGACAAGGAGCCGTTCTACCTTCCTGAAGAATCGGAAGTCTTTATAGTATTTCGCACCTTGCGCCAGAGACTTTCTGAAGCCAATGAATTTTGAGAGAGATTGCCCAATACATTTCCTAATTCTATGTGTTGTATATCTCCTTGTACTTTGACATTTAGACCCTTTTCATCGGTTAGGGTAGCCATAGACCAATTGTCAAAGTCTCTTTTGATTTTATGGCCTTTCCACATCAATTGAATATCGGTATGCCTATGGTCTTGACATAATTTGTCATAAAGGCTTAAAATGTCATGTTTATTTCCTTCAATGAGTTGGAAGAAAATTTTTCGGTGATAAATAAGACAGCCCGTAATATTAAACTGTAAGTTGTTTTGGCGCGCTCTTTGAACAATCTCATCTACATCACCCTCCTGAATGCTTGGCACTGCCAAAGATCTGTAGCTTATTTCATAAAAAAGCCTGTCTTTAGTAAGCGTACTTTTATAGGCGCTTGGCAGCATGCCGTAAGTTTCTTGAAACTTTTTTGAAAAGTAACTCCTACTTTGATATCCTATAGAATAACAGATTTCTGAGATATTCTTAGCTGTCGTTTGCATAAGCTCTTTTGCTTTCTCCAAACGCAGTCGGGTGACATAGTCGTTTGCCGAACATCCGTACAGAAACCGAATACCAGCCTGAATTTTTTTGGCAGGTATTTGTAGATGATCACTTAGTTCTCGTAAGTTGAGCTTCTCAGAAATGTGCTCGAGCACATAGTCTCCCATCTCTGAGATCTTAAATAGCTCTTCTTTGGTCAATTCTGGTCTAAAATTATCTGTTTGGGTATCTTGATCATGCGCCTCAATTTGTGAACCTAATGTGTTGAGCACTGCGGCTTCTGTCACCAATCTTCCGACAATATCGGTGCGCGTATTGTTGACCAATATATCTGCATAAGTACGTGTACGCATATCAATATCTCCAAAATAGCGATACATCTGATCATTGGCAGTATCCTCAAAAGTCTCGATGAGTTGTTGTGCCAATTTGGTTTTGCTGTGAATATTGGAAGCGAGCATCTCCTTGGGGTTGACAATAATATAACAGCACTGATAAGGAATCTCTTTAGGAACCACAAAATGTGACACTTCACCAGGTTTACTTATAATGATAAAATTTTGATGCTGATGTAGTTTCTTATACTCGGCTTCTTCTGGAAATTTTTGCAATTGACTCCCCACCAGGTTATATCCAAAATAATAACATTTCTCTTTTGAGAAATGTGCCTTAATTTCAAGCTCTTCTTCGAGTACTATATCGTATATCCAGGCCGAGAGACCAGGTATCAATTCGTATATACTGATGCGACCTTTGCCCTTTTCGTTATCTAACACAAGGGTGGCCGCACCCAAATCTTCAATTAGGTCGGCGTTGAGATACACGCAAAACTGCCGCAACATCTCAATTGGATTAGCTTCTTCTAAGGCTAACATCATGGAACAAAAAATAACGGTTCAATTAAAAATCAACATCCCAGTTCGAAAATATGTGTTGATTTTATAAGTCTACAAAATACTCATATTTTAGGTATAACGCAAAAGTTTTTAGCAGCATCACCTAACAATCATTTCTTGGTCAATAATTTGAATATCAATGTATTGGAGCATACACTTAGATCAAAGATTACCTACAAATTGATGCCTACTTAGATCCTATTTGCCTATGACATTATTTAGAAAAGGGATAATTGACTTACTAAGTGTACAACAGCAGTTAGTGCGATATGCTGCTACGCTATTCAATATCTTATAATAGGTTAACATTAAACAAATATCCAATAAAGGCAGACATTCCCATAGCCAAGGTCCCCCAAATAGTAATGCGTAGTATGGGCTTTGCAAGCTGCGAACCTCCAGTCTTGGCAGAAACAGCTCCAAGTACTATGAGAAATAGAATGGCAGAGGCGTATTGGACATAAGTGAGAATAGGCAAGGGTGTCACATAAGCGGTTATTACAGGCAGAAACCCTCCTACAGTAAAGGCCACCCCAGACGACAGCGCTGCCTGCATCGGTTTTGCCTCGGTAAGCTCCATAATACCCAACTCATCTCTGGCATGTGCTTCGAGTGCATTGTGATTGGTGAGTTGTGTAGCTACTTCAAGCGCTGTTTCGGGTTTTAAGCCTCTATCTTCATATATTTTGGCAAGCTCTAATAGTTCTTGTTCTGGGGTATCTAGTAATTCTTGTTTTTCTCGTTCAATATCTGACTTTTCAATATCGGTTTGAGAACTAACAGATACATACTCGCCCGCTGCCATAGATAATGCCCCTGCTACTAGCCCAGCGACAGCTGCAATGATGACGGGTTCTCTTGAACTGCTCGCCGCTGCTACACCAATGATAATACTAGCCGTAGAGAGAATACCATCATTGGCCCCCAAGACACCTGCGCGTATCCAGCCGCTGCGATTTATAAAATGTTTTTCTTGATTATTCATCGTCTAAAAGTGTAAAGGCCCCTCGGGTTAAAAATATATCTTCTAAAGAGAGCGAATTCGATAAGTCAATGGCAATATACCCTTGGGCTATAGGTCCTGCATCTACAGCTATTTGTTCAAAAAAATAACCATCCTCGCTTTTTTCAGATAGTTTTAAGGCCCAAGATTGCTCGCCCATAGCAACTACAGCTGTTTCTGGTAACGCTTTCGCGAAAGCGGTCTCAGTCACAATCGCAGCTTCCACAAACATTCCTGTGATAAAATTGGCGGCCGTCTCGTCTTCTAAATGACCGTGTACTTTGATGGTTCGGTTTTCTGTAATATCTGTCCCGATCAAATGCACAGTAGCTTTAAACGTTTCTGGTGATGATTCTGGAATTTTAAAAAGAATGGATTGCCCTTTTTCCAACTGCATGATGTCCTTTTCAAACACAGCCAATTCTAAATGTATATGCCTGTTGTCGACAATTTCAAGGATGTCTGTAGCTGGCGACACATAAGCACCTTTGGTCACATTGACCTTGGTGACACTACCCGTTATGGGAGCGTAGATGGTCACTATAGATTGTATATTTCCTGCGGCAACGCGCTCTGGCGAAATATTGAGCATTTGCAATTGTTTACCCAATCCACTATGACGGGCTCTAGCAGTTTTAAAGCTACTTTCTGCTTGCAAAAAGCGTTTGTCTGAGGTGATATTCTCGGCGCGCATTGTTTTTTGACGTTCATATTCGGCCTCGAGATACCTCAACTGTTCATGCACTTCCAAGTATTGTTGTTGCAGGCTCACAAACTCAGGGTTTTCGATGGTTACCACACCTTGACCTCTACTCACCTTATCCCCTATTAAAAGGGGGGTAGTTTTTATATACCCGCCCATAGTGGCAGTGACTACGGCTCGGTTTTCTGGAGGAACATCAATCATCCCACTTACTTGAACCGTTACAGAAAATGATTGATCTGACAATGATCCCAAAGACATATTACTGCTGTCAAACTGTGCTTTGGACACAAAAATACGACTGTCTTTGCGTGTGTTCTCATCGCTACTAGACCGATCAGACTGGACCTCTTTGCTACCACAACTAAGAAAAAGAAAAAGTAAACCGAAGCCTATGGTATGGGTTAGTATTTTTTGCATATGTGTACTTTTTAAAGGGTTAAGTAATTGATTTCAATTACGATGCTATTGTATTGCTGTAGGGTATCTAAGTAGTCAAGTTGTATCTCGTAGGCGCTCTCAAGGCTTTGGATATACTGATAAAAGTCAATCTCTCCATTTTTAAAACTCACATTAGCTGTTTTTAGAATTTGACTAGACAACATCTGACCTTCTTCTTCATAATAGTTTAGGGCCTGATCTAACTGACTCAATTTGAGTTTAAGCCTTTTAAATTTGGCAGTAAGTTGTATTTTATATTCTTTAGATTCTTCGACAGCGATGGCCTGTGCAATACCCGCCGCTTTAATTTTGGAGTTGCGTCCCCCAAATAACAACGGAACTTTAATACCCGCCTGATAACCGTATAAAGGAGAAGAAAGTCCAGAATTTGTACCCTGAAAATAACTCAGGCTGATATCTGGCAAAAGCTGGCGTTTTTCAAAAGTGCGCACAGCCTCAAAAAGTGATATTCTATTTTGATAATAACTCAACTCTACGCTCGTACCTACATCAATGCTTCGAAGCGGTACTTTTAGCTCTGCTTCTTTAACAATGTGTAAGCTGTCTTTGGATTGAACTACCTTGATCAAACCCTGATAGGCGATAGCCACATTTTGCTGCGATTCTATATACTTCAAATGGATTTGTCTTTGTTTTGAAGCCGCAGTAATCTTTTCCAAATAATTGGCTTCTCCCAGCTCAAAACGTCTTGCGGCAATACTGGCAAAGCTAGTATACAAACTATCTAAGGTCGTTAAAACGCGCTGTTGCTCTTGGGCTATTTGGTACTGATAATACCCTGCTGTAACGCTTCGCTGGAGCGCCTTTCTTTGAATTTGATAGGTGCTATTGGTCACAGCAACATTGGCCTTATGCACTTGCTTTTCAGAGAAATATACTGTCGGAAACTTAAAATCCTGTTGTACCCCGAAGACGCGAATAGGTTCGTTGTTAATTGCCCTATTGTTCTGATCAAACCCATAATAAAATTGGGTTTTATCAAAACTAAAGGCAGTATTGACCAAAGTTTCAGATTGAGACACTTCTAAGCTATTAGCTTTTAATCCAGCATTATTGGCTATGGCCAAAGCAGTCAATTCTTGCAGTGTTTGAGGTTGTGTCTGTGCCTTTAAATGAGCCGAACACAAGAGCAGCAATACACTCAAACTTACTATTGTTTTTTTGGATGTATTCGAAGCTTTTGGAGATGAGCGATAAAGATAGGCATAGAGTACCGGCAGGACAACCAAGGTCAATAATGTAGCAGTAATTAATCCTCCTATAACTACTGTGGCCAGAGGGCGTTGGACCTCGGCACCAGCGCTAGTTGATATAGCCATAGGCAAGAAACCTAAGGCCGCTGCCGATGCCGTAAGAAGTACGGCCCGCAATCTATCTTTGGCCCCTTGAATTATTAAGGCTTCTACACTTTCAAACTCTTGTTTTTGTAAGGCTTTGAAATGTTCGATAAGAACGATACCATTGAGTACAGCGATTCCAAATAAGGCAATAAAACCTACCCCAGCCGAAATACTAAAAGGCAAATCGCGCAGCCATAACAACAAAACACCCCCTACTGCTGCCAGTGGTATAGCTGTGTAGATCATCAAAGCCTCTTTTACCGATCTAAAGGCAAAGTATAAAAGCACAAAAATCAAAATTAGTGCAATGGGTACCGCGACCAATAATCGCGACTTGGCACTTTGTAGATTTTCAAATTGACCGCCATAGGTTATCGAATATCCTACGGGTAGCTTTATGTTGTCATCTATCAATTTTTTTACATCATCTACCACAGACTGCAGGTCACGATTGCGCACGTTTATCCCTACTACAATTCTGCGTCTTGTATCATCACGTGATATCTTAGCTGCTCCTTTTTGATAAGAAATAGTTGCAAGCTCGCTCAAAGGAACCATTATACCACTAGGGGTATCGATATAAAGATTCTTTACGTTGTCAATATCTTGACGTTTTTGCTTATCCAAGCGCACCACCAAGTCAAATCGCTTTTCGCCTTCAAAAACGCTACCCGTGCTCTTTCCTGCAAATCCCATAGCGATCATATCATTAACCGCTTGAATACTCAAACCATATCTTGCAATTTTCTTTCGATCAAAATTGATATTCATCTCTGGAAGCCCTGCAATTTTTTCTACAGAAATATCGGCTGCTCCGGGCACCCCTTCTATTAATTTGCCTATTTGGTTACCCTTGGCTGCGAGTATATCGAGATCGTCTCCAAATATTTTGACTGCGATATCGGCACGCACTCCGGTAATCAATTCGTTAAAACGCATTTCGATGGGTTGGGTAAATTCGACCTCCATACCAGGAATGATGGCTAGGGCCTCTTTGAATTTACTGGCGAGCTCATCTTTTGAGCGTGCCGAACGCCATTCATTTTTGGGTTTTAAAACAATGATAACATCGCTCTCTTCCATAGACATAGGATCTGTGGGTACTTCGGCTGCACCTATGCGGGTAACCACTTGTTTTACTTCGGGAAACTCTCGTAAAAGTATTTTTTCGATCTGAGTGGTGATTGCTACTGTATTACTAAGTGATGTGCCTGTTTTTAAGACGGGTTGAATGACAAAGTCGCCTTCGTCTAGGGTGGGTACAAACTCGGCCCCCATTGTAGAAAATAAGTAGATGGCCAGCGTTAGCAAGGCTAGGGCTATGGCTAGGACTAGTTTTTTACTTTTTAAAGCCCAATAAATAACGGGCTGATACCCTTGAGTAAGCCACTTCATCAATCGTTTGGAAATGTTTTTATCACTGGGTTTTGACGGTTTCAAAAATAGGGCAGCCGCTGCTGGCACATAGGTAAAGCAAAAAATCATAGCGCCTATCAAGGCAAAACTAAAGGTCAAGGCCATGGGTTTAAACATCTTGCCCTCTACACCGCTAAGTGACAAGATGGGAATAAATACAATCAGGATGATGAATTGCCCAAAAATTGCCGAGTTCATCATTTTAGAGGCCCCCTTAAATGTGATTTTGTCTTTGATCTGTTGGCGTTGCGCTTTCGCGAAAGCGTTTATCTCATCTGCCTGCTGGCTCATCTGAAAAGCGATAAACTCGACGATAATAACAGCCCCATCGATGATGATCCCAAAGTCGATGGCTCCTAAACTCATTAAATTGGCATCTACCCCAAAAAGGTACATGAGAGATAAAGCAAAAAGCAAACACAAGGGTATTACAGAGGCTACGACCAATCCTGATCTAAGATTACCCAACAAAATCACCA
This sequence comes from Cytophagaceae bacterium, assembly GCA_002712765.1. Lineage (GTDB taxonomy): Bacteria > Bacteroidota > Bacteroidia > Flavobacteriales > Flavobacteriaceae > Dokdonia. The sequence continues at coordinate 15,769 of PAUP01000045.1, forward strand.
CCACAAAAATGACGATCAAACACCCTAAAATAAGATTTTCGGTAACGGTATAAGTCGTTTTGGCAATAAGCGCACTCCTATCCAAAAAGGCATTGATATATACACCTTCTGGTAATGATTTGGAAATTTCTGTAACCCGCGCTTTGACAGCATCAATAACCTTTTTAGAATTGGCATCCTTTAACATCATTACCTGACCCAGTACTTTCTCGCCTTGTCCGTTGCCAGTAATGGCTCCAAAACGCGTCGCATGACCAAAACCAACCTTGGCTACGTCTTTGATATAGACAGGAATATTAGCATCGTTTTTAATAAGGATATTTTCTATGTCTTCTAGCGATCCAACAAGGCCTTCTCCCCGTATAAAAAAGGCCTGATTTACTTTTTCGATATACCCTCCACCAGATACACTGTTATTCATTTCCAAAGCGCCAAAAACATCCTGAGCGGTCACATTCATGGCTTTTAGTTTTTCGGTGTTTATGGCAACCTCATACTGTTTTAAAAAGCCACCCCATGTATTGACCTCGACTACTCCTGTGATGCCAGAAAGTTGTCGCTTTACGATCCAATCTTGTATCGTTCTTAAATCCTGAGCATCGTACTTGTCTTTAAACTCGGGTTCTACATCGAGTATGTATTGATAGATTTCTCCTAATCCTGTGGTAATAGGCCCCATTTCTGGTGTGCCAAAACCTTCGGGAATCTTCTCTGAGGCCGATTTAATTTTTTCGGCGATGAGTTGACGTGGCAAATAGGTCCCCATATCGTCTTCAAAGACAATAGTTACCACAGATAGTCCAAATTTTGAAACCGAACGAATCTCTAGAACGCCCGGCAAATTGGCCATTTCTAGCTCTACAGGATAGGTGATAAACTGCTCCATATCCTGAGTGGATAGATTGCGAGAAGTTGTGATAACCTGTACTTGATTATTGGTGACGTCGGGTACAGCGCCAATAGGAATTTGCGACAATGAGTACAGTCCAAATCCAACGATAAAGACGGTAAAAAGCAGAACAATGAGTTTGTTCTTTATACTGAAATTGATAATATGTGATAGCATCTTTTCATAAATAATCTAGGTGAACATTGTAAAAAAACAATGCTTAACTCATGCAGTAAAATAGATCTGTGATTACTTATAAGCGCCGTGGTGGCTGAAAAAGCCCTTCCAAGTGCAGTGAAGATGTAGGCTCTTGGTAATAAAAATGGTGTTTCTTGAATTCATAAAATTCAAGTGTTTTGAGCTCGTCTGAAGCGGTGGTGGCTACAAAAGCTGGTATTGAAGATAGATAGGTGCTATTTTGAAAAGGCAACTGCTCGTGCTCCTCCTTTTCTTCCTGATGCTCTTTGTCGTGGGCTGCTTTTAACTCGCCATAATGTTTTGAAATAAACACCAAAACATTATCACCGTATTGCTCGCTATGAAATTGTGCGTGTTCAATAAACTCATCAATTTGAACAATTTCGGCAATTCCTATCCCAAAACTCTGTATGAGAACAACTAGAGATAACGATATAGAAACTAACTTACTCACTCTAACAAATATAGCGAAATAAATTTCGGCCTTGTGTAACCTATATCACAGACTGCAACTTCAACAAAGGCATAAGCTTGTGTAACCCATGTTACGTAGAGCCCCGATTCAAGGTTTTAATTTTACAGCCAAAGACCATAATATGTTAGAAGGAACAAAGCTTAAAAGTATACTTACATTGAGTTGCCCACGGTGTCATAAAGGTGACTTTTTTGAAGGACATCCCTATAAGATGACCACTATGGGTACACTTAAAAAGCGATGTGCCCATTGCCACCAAAAATTTGAGATAGAAACTGGATTTTATCAAGGTTCTTATTATGTATCTTATGGTTTGGGTGTGGGATTGTTTGTTGCCGTAGTTATTCTTAATTTTATAGGTAGAGATACTGTAACTCCTGCCTCACTTATGATATCATTTTTGATTGCGCTGTTTTTCTTAATGCCACTGGTGTATGCTTTGTCAAAAATCATATGGGCAAATTTCTTTATTACCTACGATGAGCGTTTTAATAACAGGCAACTAATTTCTTCAAATAATGATTCAAGAACTTAAAAAGAGTTACGGGCACATTTTTGAAAGTGCATTACTTAACGAAATCGTGCAAGTAGGCACCTACAAGGAAGTGCCTGCAGGACATAAATTAATGGAAATTGGTGCTTATGTAAAGGGGATGCCACTGCTCGTCTCTGGGGCTCTAAAAGTACTTAGAGAAGACAAAAATGGAGACGAATTGCTGCTCTATTATCTGGAAAAAGGAGATACTTGCTCTATGACCATGACCTGTTGTATGGGACAGACCAAGAGCGAAATAAGAGCTATCGCCGAGACCGACACCAAGTTGATCATGATCCCCATTCAATATATGGAGTTGTGGACTTCTAAGTACAAATCGTGGCGCAATTTTGTCTTTGAGAGTTACCACAGTCGTCTCAACGAAATGTTGCATACCTTGGACAGTATCGCTTTTGACAATCTTGACCAGCGTCTAATCCATTATCTCAAAGAAAAAACACGCGTCAATAACGATAATATCATCCATCAAACCCACCAAAACATCGCCTACGAATTACACAGCTCTCGGGTTGTTATTTCGCGATTGCTCAAAAAGCTAGAAAACAAAGGTCAGATTGTGCTGCATAGAAACGCTATTGAGATTGTTAGCTTAGATTAATTGTGTAACCTAGGTTACCGCAAATGAGGCAGGTGCGATGTAGTTTTGCACTATAATCCTTTCAATATTTTTTTATGGAATTATTTGAAATTTTAGGCTATTTCAGTGCATTAATCATAGGTGTCTCTCTGGGCCTAATAGGTGGAGGGGGCTCTATTCTTGCCGTACCCGTACTCGCCTATCTATTCTCTGTAAATGAAAAAGTTGCTACAGCTTATTCGCTTTTTATAGTGGGGACTAGTGCCTTGGTAGGCGGTCTAAAACAACATCTCAAAGGCTATGTAGATTGGCGCACGGCCATCGTATTTGGAATACCTGCCATTATTGGGGTAACGCTAGTGAGGTATTATGTCGTTCCAGCACTACCCGATATACTTTTTACAGTAGGCGATTTTGAATTTACCAGAAGGATGGGCATGTTTGGCCTATTTGCTATACTGATGATTCCTGCGGCTATCTCTATGCTCAAAACGCGAAAAGAAAACAAACCAAAAGGCGATGGTCGTGTCTCCTATAACTACCCGCTTATTTTGGGTGAAGGTTTACTCGTGGGCGGTATCACAGGAATGATAGGTGCAGGTGGTGGTTTTCTGATCATTCCAGCTTTAGTCATTTTGGCAAATGTAGAGATGAAAGTGGCCGTAGGAACTTCCTTGGTCATCATCGCTTTTAAATCCCTACTCGGATTCTTTTTAGGTGATGCCTTAACTATGGATATCGACTGGAACTTTCTTGTGGTGTTTACCACCATATCCCTTGCAGGTATTTTTATTGGTAGTTATTTGAGCAATTTTATCGATGGCAAAAAACTAAAAAAAGGATTTGGCTATTTTATTTTTGTAATGGCCATATTTATATTCTACATGGAATTTTTTGTAAAACAATAAGAGAACTGATGGCTATGTAAAGAAATGATCTTCAAATTGAAGGTCATTTTTGTTTTTACATCCCGTATTACAAAGTCAAAAACTGACAAATATCATAGGCTACAAAATAGTTTCTTGAGTGTAACCTGAGTGGCAGATCACTTGGTAAGACTTACCTAATTTTAGGTTATTAATATCAAAACGCTTAGTACAATGAAAGTAGAACAGATTTATACAGGGTGCATCGCACATGCAGCATATTATATCGAAAGTAAGGGCGAAGCAGCTGTTTTTGACCCATTAAGAGAAGTACAACCCTATCTCGATAGAGCAGCCAGTGACCATGCCAAAATCAAGTATGTCTTTGAAACACATTTTCACGCCGATTTTGTAAGTGGCCATTTAGACTTACAAAAAAAAGCTGGTTCAGAGATCGTGTTTGGACCAGGTGGAAAACCTGCTTACAAGGCAACTACGGCCTATGATGGACAAATATTTGAACTAGGAGATTACAAAATAAAAGTCATTCACACTCCAGGTCACACCATGGAAAGTACGACCTACCTTCTCATGGATGAAAACGGAGAAGAGCATGGTATCATTACTGGTGACACACTATTTATAGGCGATGTGGGACGCCCTGACCTTGCACAACATGTCGTTTCAGAACTAACCGAAGAAAAATTGGCAGGCCATTTATACGATTCGTTACGCAATAAAATTATGCCTTTAAGTGACGATTTAATTGTTTATCCCAATCACGGTGCAGGTTCGGCTTGTGGCAAAATGATGAGCAAAGAAACCACAGACACCTTGGGCAATCAAAAGAAATATAACTACGCGCTACAGGAAATGACCAAAGAAGAATTTATCAAGGCATTACTTACTGGACTTACCCCACCACCGGGGTACTTCCCTCAAAATGTATTGATGAATATCAAGGGGTACGACAGTCTTGACACCATCATGGAAAGAGCTACAAAACCGTTAGATGCAGATGCATTTGAACTTCTTGCCAATCAGTCCAATGCCTTAATGCTCGATACTAGAGATGCCAGTGATTTTGCAAAAGGGTTTATTCCCAATAGTATCAACATTGGATTAAATGGGAATTTTGCGCAATGGGTAGGTGAAATGATTCCAGATGTAAAGCAAGAAATTTTACTCATTACAGCACCTGGAAAAGAAAAAGAGTCTATTACACGTCTATCTCGCGTGGGGTATGACTTTACCATAGGATATTTGGAAGATGGTTTTGACACATGGTCTCAAAGTGGTAAAGACGTAGAAACTATAAACCGCATCACGGCACAAGAATTTGAGAGGCAATACAATACAGCAGAACCACTTGTTATTGACGTACGCAAAGAAAGTGAGTACAACTCTGAGCACGTTATAAATGCTGTGAATGTTCCTCTTAACCAGATGAACCAACATCTATCACAGTTTCCTAAAGACAAGCCTTTTATCGTTCATTGCGCAGGCGGGTATAGAAGTATGATAGCTTCAGCTATTTTAAAGCAGCGTGGTTGGGATAATTTTGCGGATGTGATAGGTGGTTTTAAAGACATTAAAGAGACTAAAACAGCTATCTCTGAGTATGTTTGCCCTACAACAATGCTCTAATAAAACGCGTATTTTACAAAAATGACCATATCATTGATGTGGTCATTTTTTGTTAAATTTAATCCTGTGTGAGGTAGGTTACGGTAAACGGGATTTGATTGCTTTAGATTTATGTTTTATAAGGTTTGCTTTCGCGAAAGCGTAATCTTTCAGAATCATTATAGAAAATAATAACAAAAGCAATGGCTATGTAACTTAGGTTACTGGTATCGGTATAATATTCTTATAAATTTACCGCATAGTAAAACGCTTTCGCTAAATCGAGTTTATGAGATTCACGAACTACGCGAGAGCCCAGCGGTAAAGCGTATTTCTTAAAATTGAAAATTATGAATGTTGAACAAATTTATACAGGCTGTCTAGCACAAGGCGCTTATTACATCGAAAGTAATGGTGAAGTAGCAATTATTGACCCATTACGAGAGGTGAAACCTTATCTTAAACGAGCACAACAAGATAATGCTACGATTAAGTACATTTTTGAGACACACTTTCACGCAGATTTTGTGAGTGGTCACGTCACGCTTGCTAAAGAAACTGGCGCTCCTATTGTTTTTGGTCCTAATGCAAACCCTTCATTTGAAGCAATTATCGCAACAGATAGTCAAGAGTTTAAATTAGGTAAGGTTACCATTGTTGCCTTGCACACTCCAGGTCATACTATGGAGAGTACCACATATTTACTAAGAGATGAGAACGGGAAAGATCATGCCATATTTAGTGGAGATACCTTGTTTTTAGGCGATGTGGGGAGGCCAGATTTAGCTCAAAAAATGGGCGAGCTAACCGAGAAAGATCTAGCCGGTTATTTATACGACAGCTTACGAACTAAAATAATGCCTTTGGCCGATGATGTTATTGTATATCCAGCACACGGTGCAGGCTCTGCTTGCGGAAAAAATATGATGAAAGAGACTGTTGACACGCTTGGGAATCAAAAAAAGATGAATTATGCCTTGCGAGCAGATATGACTAAAGAGGAGTTTATCTCAGAGGTTATCGATGGTTTATTACCTCCTCCTCAATATTTCCCAGCAAACGTAAAATTAAATAAAGAAGGCTACGACGATATACAAGAAGTTTTAAGTAGAGGAACACAGCCACTATCGCCAGCTGCTTTTGAAGCTGCCGCAAATGAGACAGGTGCCGTAGTACTAGATGTAAGACATCAAGATGCATTTGCAGCAGGTCATGTACCTAGGTCTATTTTTATAGGACTAGATGGTAGCTTTGCACCATGGGTAGGCGCATTAATCGCAGATATCAAACAGCCCATTTTGTTAGTAACGGCACCTGGACGAGAAGAAGAAGCAGTAACCAGACTTTCTCGAGTAGGTTTTGATAATACATTAGGATACTTAGAAGGTGGTTTTGACGCTTGGAAAAAAGCATCAAAAGAATACGATGTTGTCAGTTCTATAACTGCTGCACAATTTGAAAATGAACTAGCAAAAGATAAAGCTCCCGTATTTGATGTACGTAAAGAGAGTGAATATGTATCTGAGCACATTATAGATGCCCATAACACACCACTAGATTTTCTTAATGATCACTTAGCAGAATTTCCAGAAGAACCATTCTTTGTACATTGTGCTGGAGGTTATAGAAGTATGATTGCTTCTTCTATACTCAAAAGCCGTGGCATACACAACCTTATTGATGTCAAGGGAGGCTTTAAGGCTATTAAAGAAACCGACATCCCTGTTTCTGCCTATGTGTGTCCCTCAACGCTGTAATTGCTATTATTAATACAACACTAATGTATATATGAAATTCATTATTATCATACTCTCATTTTTTTCTGTTCTATCTCACGAGACGCTGCAACAAAACGATGCTATTACGGTCTTAAACAAAACCGATTTCAAAAAAGCCATTAATGCTCAAAAGGTGCAGCTGGTAGACGTACGTACACCCCAAGAATATGCTGATGGGTACATACAAAATGCTGTAAATGCTGATGTTTTAAATCAAACTACTTTTTTGGAAGCATTTTCTACACTCAACAAAGAAGAAGCTGTTTACATTTATTGCCGCTCTGGAAACAGAAGTCAAAAAGCTGCTCAAAAATTAGACAGTTTGGGCTTCAAGAAAATTTTTGATTTAGAAGGTGGTTATATGAATTGGAATTAATTTTTTGCAAAGTACGCTTACGCGAAAATTGTTTTTGCATCTTCCAACAAACTCAAAATCACTTCGGGTAGCGCACGTTTTAGAGCCCGGGCGAAAGTGAATTTTTAAAATAAGAATAATGAGAACATCCATAGTGATACAAAACTTAAAGTGTGGCGGTTGCGCAAAAACCATCACAAAAAGACTAGCTGAAATTGATGGAATAACTGAAATTGAAGTATGTGTAGAAACTGCTACAGTTTCATTTACGGTAAACACTGAACAAGCCACTACTAGTGCCAAAGAAAAACTCAAAGAGCTTGGATATCCTTCGATTGAAGATCCTAATGGAGTATATGCCAAAGCCAAATCTTTTGTTAGTTGTGCAACAGGAAGACTTAGTCAAACCGAATAGCGTATCGCTTAATATCTCATATTCCTAATTTCTTCATAAAGTTTACCCACTGTAACCAAGGTTACCAACAATGTCGACTTATCGGCTTTACTTTGTCCAAAAAAAAAGATGCATTGGATTTATGAACCTTGGCCATGGTATGTAGCGGGCCCATTGATAGCACTGGTAATGTTTATGCTATTATTTCTAGGCAAGCAGTTTGGATTATCTGCAAATTTGAGAACAACATGTGCTGCCTTAGGCGCAGGAAAGGCTGCCAATTTTTTTAAATTTAGATGGCAAGACGAACGTTGGAATCTCACTATAGTTATAGGAGCTGTTATTGGCGGTTTTATTGCATCAACCTATCTCAGTAATGACGCTACTAATCGGGTCGCAATTAATCAAGATACCATAACAGAATTACAAAATCAATACGGTATACAAAGCGCAGGCACGGCCTATTTGCCCGAAGAATTGTTTGCTTTAGAACAACTTGCAGACGTGAAGGTATTGGCGCTACTACTCTTAGGAGGTTTTTTGGTTGGTTTTGGAGCGCGTTATGCAGGTGGCTGTACTTCTGGTCACGCCATATCAGGCTTGAGTAATTTACAGTTGCCTTCCCTTATTGCTGTCATAGGCTTTTTTATAGGTGGTCTTATTATGATCAATTTTCTCTTTCCCCTAATTTTTTAAGTATGAAAAAGTATGTAGCCTATTTTACTATAGGTATTTTCTTTGGTATCCTAATGTATAAATCTGAAGCAGCCTCTTGGTTTCGGATTTATGAAATGTTCCGATTTGATAGTTTTCACATGTATGGCATCATAGGCAGTGCGCTAGTTATAGGCGTCATTGGCGTGCAATGGATCAAGCGTAAAGACATTAAAGCCTTGGGGGGTCGTAGGATGCAACTCAACAAAAAACAACCTAGCATAGCCAGATATCTAATAGGCGGCACCCTTTTCGGATTAGGATGGGCATTGGCTGGAGCTTGCCCCGGGCCTATGTATGTTCTTTTGGGATCTGGCTATCCTGCCATTCTTGTGGTACTATTTGGAGCTGTAATAGGCACCTTCGTGTATGGAATAGTGCGTGATAAGTTGCCGCATTAATGACTAAATCCTCTTGTATAGCTAAAAACATTATAAAAAGAGGTTTCTAGTAGCAGCAATTGCCCCGAGGCATCGGGGGAACCAGTGACCACACTATTCGTAAATAAAAAAAGCCTCACAACAAGGTGAAGCTTTTAAGTAGTAGCGCGAACTGCCCCGAGGCATCGGGGGAAGCTGTGACCATAATATTCTTAAATAAAAAAAGCTTCACGACAATGTGAAGCTTTTTAGTAGTAGCGGGAACGGCCCCGAGGCATCGGGGGAAGCAGTGACCACACTCTTCTCAAATAAAAAAAGCTTCACAACAAGGTGAAGCTTTTAAGTAGTAGCGGGAACTGCCCCGAGGCATCGGGGGAACCAGTGACCACACTTTTCTCAAATAAAAAAAGCCTCACAACAATGTGAAGCTTTTAAGTAGTAGCGGGAACGGCCTCGAGGCTTCGGGGGAACCAGTGACCATACTATTCTTAAATAAAAAAAGCTTCACAACAAGGTGAAGCTTTTAAGTAGTAGCGGGAACTGCCCCGAGGCATCGGGGGA